>JASFOV010000570.1:0-3353 GCA_050116355.1 Anaerolineae bacterium | reverse complement strand
CGAGTGGTACGAGCCCTTTGGCAACCCACCGTCCGACGTTCCCCCGCTGGCGCCGTTTGGCGAGGGCTATCGCTACCACATCACCGGCCTGCTCCACGACTCACGCGGGTTCCCAACGGAGCGCCTGGATGAGATCCAGCCCTGGGTAGAGCGCGTCTTTCGCAAGCTCGATCGCAACCTGGACGAGATCGCCATGTGGCAGCAGGACGGCGTTGAGGACGCCCGCGTGCTGGTAGTGGCCTACGGATCCACTGCACGCTCCGCGCAGCAGGCACTCAAGATCGCACGGGCGCGCTACGGGCGCAAGGTAGGGCTGTTGCGGCTGAAAACGCTGTGGCCCTTCCCCGAGGATTTGGTGGAGCGCCTAGCCGAAGAAGCGCAGCGGGTCATCGTCGCCGAGATGAACCTGGGGCAGATCGCGCTGGAGGTGGAGCGCATCGTGGGTCGCAGAAAGGTCGTCCGCGTGGGGCGGGCCGATGGTCGCATCGTGACGCCCGACCAAATTGTGGATGCCATCCGCGCGCCCCGGCCGCAGCCAGCCCGAAACCCAGCGCTGGCCCGCTTCTAAGCGAGGAGGATGGCCTATGCAACGGCACGATCAAGGCACCTACGAATACCTGCGCCGGCACAAGAGGTTTCCGCACGTGTGGTGCGCCGGCTGCGGGATTGGCATCGTCATGGCCAGCATCCTGCGCTCGGTGCAGAAACTGGAGCTCAACCAGGACGATGTGGCCCTTATCTCGGGCATCGGCTGCACCGGCCGGATGCCCGTCTATATGGATTTCAACACAATGCACACCACGCACGGCCGGGCGCTGGCCTTTGCTACTGGACTCAAAATGGCCCGGCCGGAGATGGAAGTGATCGTCGTGATGGGCGATGGCGACGCCCTGGCGATTGGCGGCAACCATTTCATCCACGCAGCCCGGCGCAACATCGGTCTGACGGCCATCGTGGTCAACAACAACATCTACGGCATGACCGGTGGCCAGTCTTCACCGACCACCCCACTCGACGCATTCTCGGCCACGGCCCCGTACGGGCACATCGAACAACCATTTCCTATCTGCGATCTGGCGGTCGCCTCCGGCGCCGCATTCGTCGCCCGCAGCACGGTGTACCACGTCAACCAGCTCGACAAAATGATCGAACAGGCCATCGCCAAGCGCGGCTTTGCCCTCGTGGAGGCGGTGAGCTACTGCCATACGACCTTTGGCCGGGCCAACGATCTGAAAACGCCGGTGGACATGATGCGCCACCTCAAGGACAACAGCATCAGCGTACAAGCCGCCAAAAAGAACGGCGATCAGCTGCCCAAGGACCAGATCGTACGCGGGGTGCTGCACGATGAGGAAAAGCCTGAATTCACCGAACTGTACGACCAGGTGATCGAGCAGGCCCATGGCCCGCTGCCCGCTCGGAAGCGCAAAGTGCGCCGGGGCTGGCTGTAGGAGGAGGGAAGGTTGAGCGAAGAACGACAGGCAGCCCGGCGGGGGCTGGAGGATCGCTATGAAATCCGTTTGGCCGGTTCAGGCGGGCAAGGCATGATCTTGGCCGGGGTCATCCTGGCTGAGGCAGCGGCCATACACGGCGGGTTGAATGCGGTCCAGACCCAAAGCTACGGACCCGAAGCCAGAGGTGGGGCCAGCCGCTCGGAGGTGATCCTGGCCAAAGGCGAGATCGACTACCCGAAAGTCATGACGGCCGATCTGTTGCTCTGCATGAGCCAGGAAGCGTGTGACAAGTTCTATACCCAGGTCAACGACGACGGCTATATCATCGTTGATAGCTCCACCGTGAGCCGGCTTCCGAGCCACCGGGCGCTGTCGGTTCCAATCAGCCAGCTGGCCGAACAGGCAACCGGCCGGCGAATCACGGCCAGCATTGCCGCCTTGGGCCTCATCGTCGGACTGACCAGAATCATCCCCCCCGATGCCCTGGAAAAGGCTGTGCGCGACCGCGTGCCCGCCGGCACGGAGGAGATCAACTGCAAAGCCCTTGAAGCGGGCCTGGCCGAGGCGGAACGACTGCGCGAAGAAGGGGAGATCCCAACCCATGTCGCGCCCCTGCAAACGCCTTTGAACGGAAGCTGAGGGTTAACGCAGCGGGGGTAGCTGCCGACCACTCAAGGAGGGGCGCGTGACGATCGAGGAGCAGATCATTGCCTGGCTGGCCGCGCAAGGCCCAGCCATCTACCTGGTCGGTGGCTGGGTGCGCGACCGGTTGCTCGGGCGTCCCAACTATGATCTAGACTTTGCGGTGGACGGGCAGGGCATGGTGCTCGCCCGGCGCTTGGCGGATCACTTTGCGGGCGACTACTACGCACTCGACGAGGAGCGTGACACCGGACGGGCAATTGTCACCGGTCCGGACGGAAAGCGGCGCTTTGTCGATGTTGCCCGCTTGCGAGGACCTGACCTGGCTGCCGACCTGGCCGACCGGGACTTTACGATCAACGCTCTGGCTATCGATATCAAGGCGCCCAGTGTGGTGATCGATCACCATCACGGCAGGGACGATCTAAGACGAGAATTGATACGCCCCGTCTCGGACGGCAGCATCCGCAACGATCCCGTGCGGGCCCTGCGTGCGGTGCGTCAAGCCGCCCAGCTGGGCTTTTCACTGACAGCAGAGACGGAGGCCTTGCTCCGGCGCGATGGCGCCGGCCTGAGCACCGCGTCCGGTGAGCGCATCTGCGACGAACTGGCGCGCTTGCTGGTCGGCCCGGATGCAGCCGCATACCTGGTGCTGCTCGATGAGCTAGGCTTACTCACCGTTCTGTTTCCCGCCTTGGAGCCCTTGCGCCAGCTAGCCCAGTCGCCGCCGCACCACCTGCCGGTCCTAGCCCACTCGCTGAAAACCGTTGGAGCCCTGGAACAGCTGCTGAGTACGCTGAAGGCTGGCCAACCAACGCCGGAGCTGGCTCTGTTACAACCCTTTGCTGAACGCCTACAGGCGCATCTGGCACAGACGATGAGCAGCACCCGCCCCCGCCTGGTCACGCTCAAATTGGCGGCTCTGCTGCACGACGTGGGCAAAGCGGAAGCAGAGAGCAGGGAACCAGAGGGCCGGATCCGGTTCATTGGCCATCCGAAACAGGGCAAGTCACAGGCGGCCGAGATGCTGCAGGAGCTCCGCTTGAGCAGGGCTGAGGTTCAACTGGGCGAGACGATCATCGAGCACCACATGCGCCCCCTGCTGCTGGCCCACGAGGGGAGCGTCTCGTCGCGAGCCATCTATCGCTTCTTTCGCGATACGGGGGATGCCGGTGTCGACGTGCTGCTCCACGCTCTGGCCGACAACCGGGCCACCTACCCACCAGGTTCCGGCGATCGCGAGCAGCAGCGGTTGGC
>JASFOV010000569.1:0-3363 GCA_050116355.1 Anaerolineae bacterium | reverse complement strand
GGATGATGGGGTTACCTTGAACACTGAAGCCATTGGGCAGGCCATCAAGGCCTGCCACGAGGAGGGGGGCGGTACCGTCTCCGTCCCGCCAGGGACGTGGCTGACCGGGCCGATCCATCTGCGCAGCAATGTGAATCTACGCGTGGAAGAGGGGGCCCTGGTACGCTTCAGCACGCGCTTTGCCGACTATTTGCCGGTGGTGTTCACTCGCTGGGAGGGCGTCGAGTGCTACAATTATTCGCCGCTGATCTACGCTCGTGACTGTGAAAACCTCGCCGTCAGCGGCGGTGGTACCTTGGACGGACAAGGCAGGGCCTGGTGGCATTGGAAAGAACTACAACAAGCGGCAGCCAAAACGCTCTACCATGCTCAGTTCAGAGGCGTACCTGTCCAAGAGCGTGTCTTTGGCAGCGAGCAAGCTGCTTTGCGCCCCCAATTCCTGCAGACCGTCCGCTGCCGAAATGTACTGGTCGAAGGGGTGACCTTTGTAGATGGTCCAATGTGGACGGTCCATCCCGTCTACTGCGACAAGGTCTTGGTGCGTGACATCACCGTCACGAGTGAGGGCCCGAACACCGATGGCCTCAACCCCGATTCGTGCCGCAACGTGCTGGTCGAAGGCTGCACCTTCCACACCGGTGACGATTGTATCGCCATCAACTCGGGTATGAACGAGGATGGCTGGCGTGTGAACGAGCCGTGCGAAAATATCGTGGTCCGCCGTTGTACCATGAGCGAGGGGCATGGGGCGGTGGCGATTGGCAGTGGGATGTCGGGCGGGGTGCGCAACGTATGCGTACATGATTGCCGCTTCACCGGCGGCGATCAGGGCATCCGGCTGAAATCGATGCGCGGTCGCGGTGGGTTCGTCGAAAATGTCCACATTGAAGACATTTTTATGACAAAGCTTCGCCGCGAGGCCATTGTCCTGAACATGTTCTACGGCTCTTCCACCGCCCCATCGTCTTCGGATGAACCGCCAGCTTTTCGCCATGTCCGCATCAGGAACGTGGTCTGTGAGGGTGCAGGGGCAGCCGTCGCCATTCGTGGTCTGCCCGAGAACCCCATCGAGGACGTCGTCTTGGAAGACCTGAAACTGAAGGCTCTGGAGGGCATCCGCTGCCAGGATGCGGTTGATCTCACCTTCAACAATGTGAGCGGCATCGTACAAACAGAGCCTGTATTCAGCTGTTCGAGTGTCAGAGGCTTGCACGTGGCTGGTATGGATCTCATCAAGCCTGAAACGGAGGTCTAGTCCCACATGGATTTTGTCTCGATGAAACTGGGTCGCATCCACATCCTCCGGGTGGATCCGGGAGAAGATATCCTGACAGCCATACAACGGCTTGTTCAGGAAGCAGGCATCCAACAAGCGGTAGTCTTGGGGGGCTATGGCACACTGGCCGGCTATCACTTGCATTGGGTGACACACAATCGTATTCCTACCGAGAACGTCTTTCGCCGGGGCGAAGGCGGTATCGAAATCCTTTCGATGAACGGCCTGGTGGTGGGGGGTGAGCCTCACATCCACGTGGCTCTCTCCACACCTGATGGCGCCTTCGGCGGGCACCTGGAGCCGGGGTGCATCGCTTATGTGTTGTGCGAGGTGTTTTTTGCCGAAGTAGAAGGTGTACCCCTTCGCCGCGAGCGCGTGCCAGTCTCTGTCGAGGGCATGGGCACGGGTGAGATTTCCCGTCTGCTATTCGATCCAGAAGGATAGGACAGTCAGCCATGGATGCTCCGGAAACAATCCGCAAGCGCAGAAGCGTAAGGAACCATACTGGCGAGCCGGTCCCACCTGGTGCCCGTCGGCGTGCCGGTGGCGTGGCCAACAATAGAAAAAAGACTCTGGCAGACGTGATCCATTGGAAACATTATTCGAGATAAGGAGGCGAACATGAAATACTTTGCGTCGTTGCAATCCGAGCCTGGGCTGAACGCCCTGTCCCACAATCCGTGCAACCTGCTGGGCTTTGACCTGCTGGTGCTGTCCGCAGGCCAACGGCACGCGGGTCAGACGGGCGACCGTGAGGTGCTGGCCGTGATCCTGGGCGGCAAGGCCACCTTTGAGGTCGCCGGGGTGCGCTTTGAAAAGGTGGGTGGCCGGCCTAGCGTCTTCGCCGGGAAACCGCATTCGGTCTACTTGCCGGCCCAGGTCGAGTACGCCATCACCGCCGATGGGCCAGTCCAGATTGCCTTGACCAGCGCGCCCAGCGACCGGCAAACGGAGCCCTATGTTATCGGTCCGGAGCGGGTGGCCAACGGTGTGTGGGGCGCGGCCAATTTCAAACGCTACTTCCACCAGATCCTGACCGAGATCGCCCAGCCCGATCTGCCCGCCCGGCGGCTCATCGTCGGCGAGACCTTTACGCCTAGTGGAAATTGGAGCACCTACCCGCCGCACAGACACGAAGTAGAGGACCTGCCGCGCGAGGCCTACCACGAGGAGATGTATTTCTTCAAGGTAGCTCCGGCGGATGGCTTTGGCATCTGCCACTACTACAACGACCGCGGCGACGAGGAGAACTTTACCGTACGGGATAACACCATCATGATGGCCCCCTTCGGCTATCACACTGTGGTCAGCGCACCGGGCTACATGACCTACTATCTCTGGTTCCTAGCCGGAGAACACCGCCAGCAAGCGACGGTGGACGATCCGACGTTGGGTTGGGTGGGCCGCACGGTCCCGATGCTGAAAGAATTGGGGTTCTAGCATGGGGATACTCGACCTGTTTCGGTTGGAAGGCAAGGTCGCCCTGGTCACGGGGACCGGGCGGGGCCTGGGCCAGGCGATGTCCCTGGGCCTGGCAGAGGCCGGCGCCGATATCGCCGGTCTGTACCGGACCAACTTTGAGGAAACCCGGACCCTGGTAGAGGGACTGGGCCGACGGTTCTTGCCGGTGGAGTGTGACCTGCAGGAAGCCACTGTGGCCGAGCTTGATGGGGTAGTGGAACAAGTGGTAGGCGAGCTGGGCCGGCTGGATATCCTGGTCAACAACGCCGGCATCATCCGCCGGGCGCCCGCACTGGAGTACCGCGAGCAAGACTGGGACGACGTGATCCAGGTGAACTTGAAGGCGTTGTTCTTTCTTTCCCAGGCAGCGGCGCGGATCATGGTCGAGCAGGGAGGCGGCAAGATCATCAATATCGCCTCGATGCTGTCTTTCCAAGGCGGCATCCTCATCCCATCTTACACAGCGGCCAAGAGCGGTGTCGCCGGACTCACCCGTGCCCTGGCCAACGAATGGGCGGCGCGCGGCATCAATGTCAATGCCATTGCGCCAGGCTACATTGCCACCGACAACACCGCCCCGTTACGCGCCGACCCGGAGCGGAATCCGGCTATTGTGGCCCGCATCC
>JASFOV010000568.1:0-3366 GCA_050116355.1 Anaerolineae bacterium | reverse complement strand
GTCGCTTTTTTGGCCCCGGGCCCCTCGACGGCGGCGATATAGACGGTCCCATCGTCCTCAATGTCGATATCAACATTGCATTCTTCTTGAATCTTGCGGATCATCTTGCCGCCGGGGCCGATGATCTTGCCGATCTTTTCGGGATCGATCTGCAAGGTGGTGATGCGCGGAGCATAATCGGACATCTCCTCCCGGGGCTCGGTGATAACCTCGGACATCTTGTCCAGGATATGGAGCCGTCCAGCGCGGGCCTGGGCCAGGGCTTCGGCCAGGATGTCGTAGCTCAACCCTTTGATCTTGATGTCCATCTGCAGCGCCGTGATGCCCACACGGGTGCCCGCCACCTTAAAGTCCATATCGCCCAGGTGATCCTCCAGGCCTTGGATGTCGCTCAACACGGCATATTGGCCATTCTCCGAGATGAGCCCCATGGCAATACCCGCCACCGGCCTCTTGATCGGCACGCCGGCATCCATCAGGGCCATGGTGCTGCCGCACACAGAAGCCATTGAGGTGGAGCCGTTGGAGGAGAGCACCTCGGACACCACGCGCAGGGTGTAGGGAAACTCCTCTTCAGGGGGGAGCATTGCGTATAGGGCGGTCTCGGCCAACGCGCCGTGGCCGATCTCGCGGCGGCGCGGGCCGCGCATGGGCCAGGTCTCGCCGGTGCTGTACGGAGGGAAGTTGTAGTGGTGCATGTAGCGCTTGACTTCTTCGGGGCGGAGGGTGTCCAGTTTTTGCTCTTCGCGCGGCGTGCCCAAGGTGGCGATGCTGACCACCTGGGTTTCGCCCCGGGTAAACAAGCCCGAACCGTGGGCCCGGGGTAGCAATCCGACCCGTCCCCAAATCTCTCGGATTTCGTCGTTCTTGCGGCCATCCGCTCGTTGACCCTGTTCCAGGATCAGTTTGCGTGTTTCCTTCTTCAGGACCTCTTGGTAGACGGCTTTGATGTCGCCTGACTCAATGGTTTCGTCCTCAGCGAAGGAGCCCAGAATCTCATCCTCTAGGGCATCCGTCGCCTGGCCCCGCTCGAACTTGGCCATGGGGTGGGCGACCAAATTGGCCACCCGGTCGCCGATCCGCTGCAGAATCCGCTCTCTGTCTCGTTCCTCAATGGTCACCACAGGGTAGTCTTGGTTCTTGGGTTTGCCGATCTCGGCTTGCATTTGTTTCTGTAGCTGGATCACGTCCTGCATTGCTTCGTGCCCGGCTTTGAGGGCTTGGAGTATGACTTCCTCGTGTACCTCCGTGGCCCCGGCCTCGACCATCAGGATGGCGTCTTCGGTACCAGCCATGCGCAGATCCAAGCTGCTCTGCTCCATCTGTTCGGCCGTTGGGTTGATGACGAACTCGTCCTCGACGAGGCCCACGCGGCAGGCGCCGATGGGACCCTCAAAAGGGATGTCCGAAATCGTCAGGGCAGCCGAAGCGCCGATGATAGCTGGGATGTCCAGGTAGTTCTCGGAATCCGACGAAAGGGCAGTGCCAATGACTTGGACATCGTTGCGATAGTCTTTGGGAAAGAGTGGTCGCAAGGGGCGGTCGATGAGCCGCATGGTCAGGATCGCCGCCTCGCTAGGCCGGCCTTCTCGCCGGAAAAAGCTGCCCGGGATGCGACCGGCGGCGTACAACCGCTCCTCAAAGTCGACGGTCAAAGGGAAAAAACTAATTCCCTCGCGGGGTTTCTTGGAAGAGGTTGCGGTACACAGAATGACCGAGTCTCCTGCGCGGACCGACACAGCTCCGCCAGCTTGCATTGCTAATTGGCCGGTTTCAATCGTGATCGATTTGTCACCGACCTGAGTCACATACGTCTTGGCGTTATTCATTTTTTGCCTCCAGAGATTGCAGGGGAGAGGAGAAGTCTAGGGACTGGGGAGTGGGTCCTGGCATGAGAGAAGTCCGGGGCTCACTCCCCAATTCCTGACTCCTGCTCGCTCCTGCTTCGATTCGTTTACCCTCGTAAGATATGGTATGGCCTATGGCACCGGCGTGGATCTATTTGCCTCCTGCCATAGGCCACCAGGTTCTGTGATGTAGAACGGTACACTACTTGCGCAGGCCCAACCGTTCAACGATCTTGCGGTACCGTTCAGCGTCGTTGTTCTTTAGGTAGGTCAGATGCCGTCGTCGCTGGCCCACCAGCTTGTACAATCCGCGGCGGGAGTGCTCGTCGTGTTTGTGCACCTTGAGGTGCTCGGTCAACTGGCTGATACGCGTGGTAAGAAGGGCGATCTGCACCTCGGGCGAGCCTGTGTCGCCGGGATGTACATTATACTTGTTAATGATTTCCGACTTTTGCGTTTTTGTCAAAGACACGCCTCGATCCTTTCCTAACAACCTGATGCTTTTCACAGCTAAGCGCGGGGAAACCCCCGCGCCCTGCTCGGACGGGAAGCATTATATCACAAAATGGCCTCTGATGCAAATATTGTCACAGCATTTGGCTGGCTTCCCAAGTTGCTTTGGAGGGCTCTTTTCAGGATAACCTGCAGCCTTTTTCCAATATGTATTGGTGTGATTCAGGATATTTCTGTTGGTTCGGTGGGAGGGTACGCTCATCTATCTGCTGTGTGCCAATCATGACGGGACACGATTCGGGCGCAAGTGAACCAAGATCTGGAGAGCTGTGAAGGCTGGCTCAAAGGCGCGTTGGTCCTACAGTTGTCTAGCGGCTGGCTGATGTGGGTTTCGCGGAGGATGGGGCTCGAGGGTGCCAGTCTGTTAGCTGTCCAGGATGGCGCGGTAGACCTGGTGGGTGGCGGCTGCGATCTGGGCTTGGGTGTAGTGAGCCAAAACGCGCTCCCGACCGCGCCGTGCGAGGTCGGCACGGAGGTCTTGATCGCGAAGCAATCTGCCCAGATGCGAGCGCAGTTGACCGGCACGGTCCTCGGGAAAGACCAGGCCTGCATCGCCGATTACGTTGGGAATCTCGCCGGAATCGGAACCGATGACCGGGACACCACAGGCCATGGCCTCCACAAGGACCCGTCCGAACTGCTCTTTCCAATTGGGCCGGGTCCGTGAGGGAACGACTAGCGCATCCAATTGGCGATAGTAGGCCGGCATTTGGCTGGAGGGGATCCAATCGTCGAACAACGTCCGGTCTGCAATGCCCAGCTGGCGGGCTTGCGCCTGTAAGCGGGGAACTGCCGGCCCGCTGCCCAAAATATAGGCGCGCCACGTGCCGTCCAGCCCGGACAGGGCTTCGAGGAGCAGGTCGACGCCTTTTTCTTCGACCAGGCGTCCCACATATCCGACGATAAATCCCCGCCCAGGCGGGCGGCTGCCGGGTCGAAAGAGGTCGGGATCTACCCCGAATTGGGGGATGACGGACAACGGGCCGTCGTAGCCCTTGGCGCGCCA
>JASFOV010000567.1:0-3376 GCA_050116355.1 Anaerolineae bacterium | reverse complement strand
CTGGCTCTGGGTGCCTTGCGCAAATCCTTTACCGACCCAGCCTCCAGATCCAATGCTGACCAGCGCGTGGTAGGAATTGAAATAGGAGTCGGGATCGCTAGCCGGATTGACAAAAACCAGAAGCCGCTGCTTCATATAGTCTTCGAGATTTAGCCAGACCAAGGGCAGAGCCACGACTCCTGTACCGATGAAGGCGAATAGGTGTCTGAGCCGGATCCCAGCCGACCAGACCACGGCGATCCAGATGGCGACCAAGGTCAATGCGGTACCCAGATCGGGTTGAAGGTAGATGAGCAAGGTTGGTATTCCGAGGATACCCAACGACGCCAGCACAGGGCCAAATTGTTCCATCTGTTCTTCATGGTCGGCAAAGAACTGGGCCAGCACGATGATAAAAATGACCTTGGAGAGCTCTGAGGGCTGAATGGCACCAGCGCCCAGCCAGCGTTGGGCGCCGCCTGCGACTTGACCGATGATAAAGGTTGTGCCTAGCAACGCCAACATGATTACGTACAGCGGATTGCGAAAGATGTCCGAGATGCGTAGGACAAGACAGTCGATAAGATAGAGCAAGGCTAGTCCAGTGGTCACAAGGAAGGGAGTCAGTGTAGAGAGACGGGCTGGATCGAGGCGTAGGGCAAAGACAGCGAGTGTAGCAGCTAGGCCACCTGCCAGCAGTACAGCCACCAGCCGCGTCAGCACCAAGTCTATCTTTTCGATCCAAATGCGATCGAGGGCGTAGACCGCCGCAACGAGTAGCAAGCCCAGCAGAAGGGCGGGCAGATCCTGAACAAAGACGTTCCCAGGGGGGAGGGCTTCCATATCCGGAAGCTGGCCCAGCCGCCAGATGATGGTTGCGCCGAGGCCGGTCAGGGCCATCACGAGAGGAGTGAGACCCCCAAACGGGTGCTGCACCAGCTCCAGCAGTCTGTAGTCGAGAGATGCCGTCACCAATAGGAGGGCCGTGCCCGAAAGCACATAAATGATCTGACGCTGCACCGAATCTTCTACACCCAAGGTGTTGATCGTTGCACTATAGATCATGATCACTCCGTACGCCGACAGGAGCAGGAGTGACCCGAGCAGCAGGTAGTCAAAGTTGCGCCAGGATCGTCTAGCCATTGCCTCCTGCTCCAGGGTTGCGGGCGCCTCTGGCCGGGACCCGGTGGGCGGGTCCTCGCACCGGGATATCGACTACCAACCGGCTTTCTCTCTTGCCCTGGGCGAGAGTTACCTCGACGCTCTCGGCTTCAATATCGACATAACGAGAGATTACTTTCACCAACTCGTCTTTTAGGTGATCCAATGTGTTTCGGGATAGCTTGACCCTGTCATGAACCAAGACCAATTGCAGTCGCTCTTTGGCAATGTCACTACTCGTTGGCTCCCGACGTCCCATTAGTCTATCAAGAAAACCCATGATGCCTCCTTCTACGGTAGCAGCTGGATGATGGTCAGTGACGTTATAGCTTCTATCCCCGGATGAATCGGCTCAAGCGTTCCAATACGCTCCCGGAACTCTTGAGTGGTAGAAGGGGAATATCCTTGCCCATGATACGGCTGGCGATGTTGCGAAACGCCTGGCCTGAATCGGCTTTTCCATCCATCGCGACGGGCGTGCCCTTGTTGGTGGCGATGAGAATCTCTTTGTCCTCAGGTACGATGCCCAGCAGATCGATGGCCAGGATTTCGATGACATCATCCGTGCTTAGCATCTGTCCCTTGCGCACCATATCCATGTTCAAGCGGTTGATGATCAGATCGGGATAGGGTTTCTCGTCGGCTTCGACCAGACCCACAATCCGATCGGCATCGCGCACGGCGGACACCTCGGGTGTAGTCACGATGACTACTTGGTCGGCAGGAGCTATGGCATTGCGGTAGCCGCGCTCGATACCGGCAGGCGAATCGATGAGCACAAAGTCAAAGTCGGGCCGCAGTTGGTTGCAGAGACCGATCATCTGCCTAGGGCTGACTGCTGACTTGTCCCGCGTCTGCGCCGCAGGCAGCAAGTACAGTTCTGAAAGCCGCTTGTCGCGGATGAGGGCCTGTCGCAAACGACAGTGGCCTTCAACTGCATCCACCAAGTCGTATACGATGCGGTTCTCCAATCCCATGACCACGTCCAGGTTTCTCAACCCAATGTCCGCGTCGATGGTAACGACTCGCTGCCCCATCATGGCCAGGGCCACGCCCAGATTTGCTGTCGTGGTCGTCTTGCCAACTCCTCCCTTGCCTGAGGTAATGGTGATGACCCTTGCGCTCATGTTCATCTCCTCTAGTACTAGCTACTCGGTGGACCGTGGATCGACCAATGCAGACCACTCGATGCAATCCACTTCTAGCTCACAAAAACAGATTACCGTTTCTTGTTCCAGCGTTCCACTACTATCCGATCCTTTTGCACGCTTGCTACCTCGGGCGACTTGGGTGCGCGACCGCGATCAGGAGGCCGGGCAATATGTGTCCCGATCCTAATCTGGCTAGGCATGAGTTGTAGGGCACAGATTATGGCGTCGTCATCGCCCATCGCACCAGCATGAGCAATCCCCCGCAGTTTGCCCCAGACAATGATGTTGCCACCGGCCAAGATTTCGGAGCCAGGGTTCGCGTCACCGATCACACATACGTGTCCGGCATGGCGGATCGCCTGCCCGGACCGCAGCGTCTGTTGTACAATCAGGCCAGCTGATCCTTCCCCAGCGGCCCTGTGCTCCGCCTGTGTGCCGGCTGGAGGTTGGGCCGGCTTAATGTTCGTCTCCAACCCCAACTCTTGGGCTGCAACCAGCGTTGTTGGATGCTCACCCTCGACGGCCCACAAGCTCATGCCACTCAGTTCCAAAAGGGAACCAATCGCCTGTAGCTGCTCTGATGACAGAGGGCGCTCTCCAACCCGTAGTGCGGCCCGGCCTCCTAAAAAGAAGGATGCCTTTGACGACAACTGTGCCTCCATCTCCTCCAGTACCGTCTCCATTGGGCCGTCTCCGAGAGTGATCACCAGCCCGTCACTCGTACCTTTGATCGCTAATGTATCCATTGTCGCCCTACACTCGACCTTCCACTAATCTACCCAGTGAGCTGGGTTCCCCGTGTCAAAAAACGGCTATTGTCCTCTCAAGGGGCGGCAACCTCGATGGCCATATTGCCAAAATAGCCCATCGCTCGCTCCAAGTCTGGGTAGGCGTAGAATTCCTCCTGGCCATCCCAGGGATCGTTTGCCCAAACTCCGGTATCATTGTAGCCGGTGATTACTACGACATGCTGGTTGGGGACAAGGATGACCGACTGGTCATCGATCACCGTCTCTTGTGGAGTGCTCGGCAAGCAGTCGTAGGTCACCCATGCGATGACCGGATTCCCCCGAGCGACAGCGGCC
>JASFOV010000566.1:0-3380 GCA_050116355.1 Anaerolineae bacterium | reverse complement strand
CCCAGGATACAAGAGCCCGATTCCGTCTTTGCGAGCCGCCAATGGCGGCGAAGCAAACCCCAATATGGCCAGGGGAGATTGCTTCAATCGCTCCGCTCTTTCCAATGACGTCTTTGCAACAGCTGGACTTGGGCGCAGCGATCCGCTTGCCGTTTGCCGGGGAAGATGGTATACTGGGGCCGCTCCGCGCGCGAGCAATGAGGAACGCGGAGCGGCCCAAACACTATCAGGCGGCCAAAGGAGGCAATCGATGAGCGGAGAACAGAAGCAAGGGGCGACCACGACGGAAAAAGCACTGATCGCCGTGCTGAGCGTGGTGCTGGTCATCCTGCTGGTGATCATCGTTGTGATCGTCTTGCCCTGGCTGCGATCCAGTCCCGAGCCAACGCCCGTGGCCGCCGCCACGGAGGATGCGCCGCCGGCCACAACCGAGCCGGCCGGGACAACGCTTCCCAGCGCGACCGCTTCCTCCGTGCCACTCACCGACACGCCCTCGCCGCTGCCGCCGACCAACACCGCGGTGCTGCCAACCGCGACCTCCACCCCGGTACCGCCGACCGCCACCCAGCCGCCGCCACCCACAGAGACACCCCTGCCGCCGACGGACACCCCGGTGCCGCCCACCAATAGCCCAGCGCCGCCGACCAACACCCCCGTGCCGCCGACCGCCACCCAGCCGCCCCCGCCCCAGTTTCCCTGGCGCGGCGCGGTGGCCAACACCTTTTCCAACTGCGCCCTGTCCCGGCTCATGGGCCTGACGCTGGACCGCAACGGCGGCCTGGCCGGCGACATCTGGCTGCGCTACTGGGCCGATGGCTTTGACGGGGTGTGGATGATCTCCAAGTGGACGACGAATGAGGGGTTGCCCGGCCTGGACGACTCCAGCAACTGGGACGCCATCCTGGGGAACTATGCCCGCGATGGAGTGTGGTACGTGTGCGTCGTGCCCGCGGAGGGCAGCCGCGATTGCCAGTCCAACACCGTGACCGCCCAAACCGTCTCCGAGCCGTGCGCGCCGGACAGCGGTGGGGTCCAGATCGTGCGCATCATCTTCCAGCTCAACTAATGGTTCTGCCTCGAGCCGGTAGCGCGGCCTAACTGTCCGCGTCTCGGGCGCTACAGGTGAAAGCCCAACAGGTTCCAATAGGCGGCCCAGCCGGCAAACGCCACCGCGGCTAGGGCGACGAGGCTGTAGTGGATGCGACTCACCAGCGTCCAAAGCCGGTCCTTCCAGGCGATGGCGGCCAGGACCACCAGCAGGAGGGCGAGCACGCCGGTGAGGATGGGGAGGACCAGCAGCGCGATCAACAAGGGCGACGCCCCATAGGCCAGCGCGCCGGACAGGATCAGCGGCAGGCAACCTACCAGGAAGAGAAGATTCAGGCCGCCTACCAAGCCGGCCAGCCAGCGGGCGCGGCGACCCCTGGATCGGGCGCGCCCGGTTCTTTGATGTAGCCGCCCGAGCAGCCAGCCCAGCGGCCACACTACGACCGCCGACAGGAATAGCAGGACCATCGCCGCCAGCAGGAGGACCTGTTCGGCGGTGCCTTCGTACCAAGCCAGTCTCTCCAAGGCAAAGCTCTTGAATGGCACAAAGAGATAGGTGATGCGGCCCTGGCCGTCCTCGCGGAAGACGAGGGTATCACCGATGTCGAGCTCGTGGCCAAGCACCGCCATCGGACCGCCCGACACCCGCCGGAAGACCTTCGGCGTCTCCGGTGCGTAGCGGCCCACTTCACCGCTCAAGGGGTAGATCGAGGACAGGGTGCCGTCCGCGTTGGCCCGGATTTCAAAGGTCAGCGCCAGGCCGTTCAGCTTGTTGGCAGTGGTATGGCTGTAGCGCGTGTAGCGGTAGGCGCCCGCCAGGCGCTGTAGCTGATCCCGAGACAACGATGTCGTTTGGAGTGGGGCGCCCGCCGGGGCTGGGAAATAGTGATCGGCCAGCGCCTGGAGCAAATCCCCGCGGAAGGCGATTCCGGGGGCGTTGGACACCACCAGAAAGCCCACCTTCTGCTCCGGGATCAGAACCAACTCGGCGGAGAATGGCGGGTCGTCGCCGCCTTTGGCCGCCACGCGCAGGTCGTTGACAAAGCCCTCCTCAAAGGCATAGCCCAGCCCGGGCAGGGTGGGATGGTGGCTGAACTGCTGCTGTCGCATCATTGCGGCGGTCTGTGGTTCGAGGATCTGCTGTCCCCCAGCCGCCCCACCGCCCAGAAGTGCGATCATGAACGGGGCCATTTCGGCAGCCGGGGCGCTGAGCGAACCGGCCGGACCGGGGGCGCTGCGTTGGTAGGTTGCAGGCACGGGCTTGAAGGCCCCGTTGCGGTACAGATAGCCCACAGCGCGGTCCGCTGCCAGGGCGGGCGGCAGCGGCCGGATGAAGGTGGTGTGGCCCATACCCAGCGGCTGGAGGATACGCTCCTCAACGTACCGGGCAAAAGGTAGGCCCGATACCTCCTCCACCAGGTAGCCGGTCAGGTCAAAGCAGTAATTGCAGTAGTTGTGCACCTCGCCGGGTGGTCTCAGCCGGGGTGGCACGGAGCCGGCCACATAGTCCGCCAGTGATACCCGGTCCTTCGGGCTGCGGGCGCTGTAGCCCAAGCTGTCATCGTCGAAACCGGCGGTGTGGGTCAGTAGGTGGTGCAGGGTAATGGGCTCGGGGTAGGTTTCCGGGATCGCAAAAGCGGTCAGGTAGCGATTGACGTCGGTGTGCAGGTCGAGGCGGTCTTGCTCCACCAGCTGTAGGGCGGCCACGGCGGTGAATAGCTTCCCGACAGAGCCCAAGCGGAAGATGGTGCGTTCCGGGTCGACGGGCGTCTCGTTCTCTAGGTCAGCGTAGCCATAGCCCTTGCTCAGGACCATATCGTTGCCCTGAACCAGCACAAAGGCCGCGCCGGGGATGTGGCGGGCGGCCATCTGCTCGGCAAAGAAGGCGTCCACAAAGCGTTCTAGCTCAGCGGCGTCGATCGCGGCCCTCGCTGGAGCGTCCTGGGCGAGGGCCGGACCGACAGGGAGCAACAGGCACAACAGGGCAGTCCCCCAGATGCGGCATACCCGGTCAACAACTGGATTCACAAGCATCCTCCTTGGCCGCTTCGCGCCGGACGACCTCACGGCTTGGTTTGTTGGCGGTACACCGCTCAGCGCAAGCCGTGCGCGGGCTGGCGCGCCATCGCGCGTCCAAAGCCAGGATAGCCGAGGAGTGGGGGATCTGTCATCCTCCAGTTTGGGGATTTGGGCAGGGGACTTTCACAGCCGCTTAGGGCTGCTGCAAAGGAGCTTGATGAATTCTTGGTCATGGGTCCCGGGATCTCGATTCCGTCTTTGCGAGCCGTCGAAGACGGCGTGGCAAACTCCCAAATGGCAAGGGGGGATTGCCG
>JASFOV010000565.1:0-3390 GCA_050116355.1 Anaerolineae bacterium | reverse complement strand
CCGCCATCGAGCCGCCGGGGCCTGCGCCGGCAACAATGATGTCGTAATGGGGACGAAAAGGGGGTGGAACCGTATCAGCACGGCGATCTGGCGAGTCGCTCAGCGCGCCGACCGGGCAGGCCGGCAAGCAAAGGCCGCATTCGGTGCAGGCCTGGCTGACCTGTAGGTGCGTGCCGGCCAGGTGGAGGGCGTCCTCTGGGCAAACACTTACGCACCCGCCACAGTAACAGCATCGTGCCTGATCTACGCTGATCACGGCAGCTCCTTTCTGTCCTGACAACGAACAGACGCTGGCGATTGATGGTCCATCAATCCCCAGCGTCTCGATCATGCCCAGAGAGAATGAGGTCTAGGCGTTCTTCTCGGCAAGGCGTTCCTTCAGGTATGCGATCGATTCACCAACGGTCTTGATCTGCTGGGCATCATCGTCGGGGATTTCGTCGCCGAACTCGTCCTCAAAGGCCATGATCAGCTCGACCAAGTCAAGCGAGTCAGCCTCCAAGTCCTCGCGGAACCGGGCATCCATGGTGACCTTGTCTTCCTCTACGCCCAGCTGCTCGACGGTGATCTCCTTGATCTTCTCAAAGATTTCTTCATCGGTGTACTGGATTTCGCTCATCTGTTTTCCTCCTGGTGAGATTCTGCTGCAATCGGGTACCTAGTGCCATCCGCGTAATTGTACCAGGGATGGTCCCGACTGTCAACTCGTTTGACATTCTGTGTCAGCCCTGGTAAGATTCGCAGCACGCATTAGAACACCTCGCTTGAAAGAAAGTTACGGGGCACGCATGCTGGAAGAACGCAAGTCTGAGCATCTGCGCATCAACCTGGAGGAGGATGTTCACTTTCCGCATCTCACCACCGGTCTGGAGCGTTATCGTTTTGTCCACAAGGCGTTGCCAGAGCTCTCCCTGGACGAGATCCGGCTTGAGACCTCCTTCTTGGGCAAGCCCTTGCAGTTACCCCTGCTTATCTCCTCTATGACCGGCGGGACGGCCGAGGCCCAGCGCATTAACCGCCATCTGGCCGAGGGTGCCCAAGCCGCGGGCATCGCCATGGGCTTGGGCTCTTTGCGAGCTGTGTTGGAAGCGCCCCATCTGGCGGATACCTTTCGTGTTCGCTGGCTGGCTCCCGATATCCTACTCTTTGCCAACCTGGGAGCTGCCCAGCTCAACACTGGCTTCAGTGTCGACGAGTGCCGTCGGGCTGTGGACCTGGTCGAGGCTGATGCCCTCATCCTGCACCTCAACCCACTGCAGGAGGCCCTGCAGGTGGATGGCGATGGCGACTGGCGCGGCCTGCTGGCCAAAATCGAGGCCGTCTGCCGTGGACTGGAGGTGCCCGTCGTGGCCAAGGAGGTTGGTTGGGGCATCTCGGCGGCGGTCGCCCGGCAGATGGTGGATGCCGGGGTGACGGCCATTGACGTCGCCGGCGCGGGCGGCACCTCGTGGAGCCAGGTGGAGATGTACCGGGCGCCCACAGAGCGCCGGCGTCGCCTATGCGCCGAGTTCGCGGATTGGGGTATCCCCACCGCCGAGGCATTGCTCGAGGTGCGACAGGCCCTGCCCACCATCCCTCTTATCGCCAGCGGTGGTCTGCGCAGTGGTACGGATGTGGCCAAAGTGCTGGCGCTCGGTGCAGATCTGGCGGGGCTGGCCGGCCCTTTTCTCAAGGCGGCCAACGCCTCGGTCCAAGCCGTGGCCGACTTGGCCACAGAGATGGGCGACATCTTGCGCATTGTGATGTTCTGTGTTGGCACTCCTGATCTGCCCTCGCTGCAGAGTGCCGCCGTCCTGCGGCCCACCGCTACGGTCACAGCCTAGCAGGAGCGACCCATGAGTTTGGACCACATCTTCGACCGCCTCCTGCCGCAGATCGAAAGCGAGCTGCAGGACGTGGCTAGCATCCCTCATCATAGCCTCGGCGCCTACTACGGTATGCTGCACTATCACCTGGGCTGGGTGGACGAATCCCTGCAGCCGGTCCAGGCCAACCCCGGCAAGCGCCTCCGGCCGGTGATCCTGTTGTTGGCCTGCGAGGCGGCTGGCGGCAACATCGAACAAGCCCTGCCGGCCGCGGCGGCCGTAGAGCTAGTTCACAACTTTTCGCTCGTTCACGACGACATCCAAGACGTCAGCCACTTTCGGCGAGGCCGGCGCGCTGTATGGGATATCTGGGGCATGGCCCACGGCATCAACGTCGGTGATGGTTTGTTCGTGCTATCGCGGCTGGCCCTGCACCGTCTCCTCGACCGCAACGTCCCCTTCGATCGTTGCCAGGCAGCCATGCTGGCCCTGGATCGCGCCTGCCTGGCGCTGTGCGAGGGCCAGTTCTTTGATATGACCTTCGAAACCCTGGCCGAGGTCGACCTGGAGCAGTATCTGTGGATGATCCGCCACAAGACGGCAGCGCTGCTATCGACCTCCGCACAGCTAGGGGCCATCGTAGCCGCCGGAAGTGCCTTGTGGAACGAGCAGTTCTACCAGTTTGGTGAGAACTTGGGCATGGCTTTCCAGATTCAGGATGATATCTTGGGTGCGTGGGGCGATGAGGCGGTCACCGGCAAATCGGCGGCCACCGACATCCGCGACAAGAAAAAGACGCTGCCGGTGGTCTATGCCTTGAACCACGACCGTGATCGGGAGGCGGCCCGCAGGCTGGCCGAACTCTACGCGCAGGACGGGCCGCTGGGACCGCAGCAGATCGCTGCAGCGTTGGATATCATGGAAGCGGTTGGCGCCCATGTCAAGGCCGAGGAGATGGCCGGGATGTACTACCGGCGGGCGCTGCAGTCTCTGGATCAGACCGGACTACAGAATGGGTCAATCGATGATCTTCGAGCGCTAGCCGCTTCTTTGCTGGACCGGCAAGCCTAGGATCCTTGCCCTCTCCCAGTTACGAAAAGAGGCTCCAGGGCTGTTCGTTTACGTTGACCCAACTCCTTCACCTGCTTGTCCCCAAATTTGACACCTGGCCGGGTTGCGTGTACAATACATTCAATAGTTCGCATATTCAGAAAGGGGCATAGATGCCGAAAGACGCCAGTGGTTTCGAAGCGCAGGCCCAGCTGTTCCGGGCGCTCTCCCATCCGGTGCGATTGCGCATCCTGGACATATTGGCCCACCAGGAGGCCTGTGTCTGCCATCTGACCGCCATCCTCAACCAACGACAACCGTACGTCTCGCAGCAGCTCGCCACGCTCCGGGAAGCGGGCCTGGTCGCCGACCGCCGGGAGGGCACCCTGATCTACTATCGTCTGGCCGACGACCATCTGGCGCGCTTGCTCCAGGAGGGCAAGACCATTGTGCAGGATCTGGCCGGGGAGGGACTGGCCTTTCCCGCTGTCCCAGAGGAAGCATTGGCCAATTGCCCTTGCCCGCGCTGCCAGGG
>JASFOV010000564.1:0-3391 GCA_050116355.1 Anaerolineae bacterium | reverse complement strand
CTTGACATCGCGGTCGAGATCGCCGAAGCGCTCCAGCCCCAGACGCTGGCCACCGTCCGGGGCCAGGTCGAGTTCGAAAACGTCTGCTTCGCCTACGAAGGCCTGGCCGGTGACGAACAGGTCGGGCTGGAGGAGATCGCCCGCTTCACGTGGCGCGGCCCGGATGAATCGCACCTCAAGCGGGGCAAAGAGAAGAAGGACGACGACAACGGCGCTGGCCCGCCGCGACCGGCCGGTCCGCAGTGGGCGCTGCAGGATCTCAGCTTTCGCATCGAGCCTGGACAGCTGGTGGCGCTGGTGGGTCCCAGCGGGGCGGGCAAGACCACCACAACCTACCTGATCCCGCGCCTGTACGACCCAACAGAAGGCCGAATCCTCATCGACGGCCACGACATCAAAGACCTGAGCCTGAGTTCGCTGGCGGCCAATATTGGTATGGTCACCCAGGAGACCTACCTCTTCTACGATACGATCCGGGCCAACCTACTCTATGCCCGGCCGGAGGCGACCGACGCCGAGGTTGTGGCCGCCGCCAAAGCAGCCAACATCCACGATTTTATTATGGGCCTGCCCGACCGGTACGACACGGTGGTAGGCGAGCGGGGCTACCGGCTGAGCGGCGGCGAACGACAGCGCATGGCCATCGCCCGCGTGATCCTGAAGGATCCGCGCATCCTCGTCCTTGACGAGGCGACGTCGCATCTCGACTCACTGTCCGAGGAGTTGATCCAGAACGCGTTGCAGCGGGTGATGGAAGGTCGCAGCAGCCTGGTGATCGCCCACCGGCTGTCGACCATCCTGGCCGCAGACAAGATCCTGGTGATCGACCAGGGCCGGCTGGTGGAGGAGGGAACTCACGCGGAGCTGCTGGCCCGTGGTGGTCTGTACGCCACACTGTACGAGACCCAGTTTCAGGCCGGTGCAGCCCAGCGCCCGGCGCCGGCACGCGCCACGGCCGAATTGTAGACGATGCCCGGCTCCCGGTCGGGTTAGCCCCGATCCAAGCAGCCATACAAAGCCCCGCGGCCAGAACAGATTCCGGTCGCGGGGCTTGTTCATTGTGCAGCAGTGAGCTGCTTTCCCGGTGTTAGTGCAGCGGCAAGATCAAGGCAACCAGGTTTCTGAGTGTGGTCGACAGCCGTCCCGGCCTGCGGGCGGCTGGCCCGCGGCGCACCGCCGCGGCTTCACGCCGCAACTGGGCCTGGTGCTCCTTGACCATTTCGTGCCGAAGCATGTAGTCGCTCATGATGGGACCTCCTTCCAAGTGTTCATAAGTTTCCGGTGCGAGGTACCCCTGAACGACAAAAAGAAAGGGCACCTCAACCACAAAAGGTGCCTTCTCCCACGCCTCCGGAGTTAGCTGCCGGGCTCGGGCCGAAGAAGTTGGCCCTACGCCTTTACAGGCGACTCGCCCCACCTGGATGGTTCCCCCGTTGCTTCTGCACTAGGCGGATTGGGTATTGTGTTGTGAACCTACGTATTACGCCGGGCACTATACCACAGCCCACCGCGGCTGTCAAGTTGCTGGGGAGTTGTGGTACACATCTAATCCTTGGACTGGCGTCCACCCTGCGGCCTGGAGCTGAGGCTCTTGCCCCGCGCCCAGGAAGGTGGTATACTGGAACCACCGACGGACCACGAACCAGGGCGGCACCCTGCGCCAGAGGCTAGGCCATGGCCAAGTACAAGGACAAGTACCGGATCGAATCAGCGCACCTGCCCGCGTGGGATTGCCGGACATCGGGGTGGAATTTTGTCACAATCTGCATTCAGGATCGCCTCCCCTTCTTGGGCGAGTCGGTTTCGACCACACGCATACGGGCGGTGGGCCATCCCGGTTTTGGCTGGCAGCCCCGCTTCTATGACCACATCATCCGCAACGACGCTTCCCTGCGGCGCATCCGGGCCTACATCACCAACAACCCGCGGAATTGGGGCAGGGGCCGGTTTTGTCGCACGTGACAGGGTATGTGAGCCACAGGCACACACGATGCCCCAACATAGGTTCCAAGACCGGCAGGCAAAGGTATGATTCCCCTTCTGGCAAGTGGGAGGACGAGATGAGCAGCTACCAATACTATGAATTCCAGGCCATCGACCGGCTGCTGACGGAGGACGAGCAGCATGAGGTGGCCGCACTCTCCAGCCGCGTCAAGCCCCATCCCCGGCAGGCGACATTCATCTATCACTGGAGCGACTTCCCGGCCGACCCGCGGGCAATTCTGCTCCAATACTATGACGCCTTTTTCTACGAGTCCAGCTGGGGCAGCCGGCAGCTGATGTTTCGCTTTCCTCAGTCTGCCGTTGACCTCGAGAGTGCGCTGCCCTACTGCCAGCCGCTGATCGTTGAGGACTACTTCTCCTTCTCAACAGCAGGTGCCTATACCCTGCTCAATGTCGAGTTCCACGAGGAAGGAGGCAGTCCGTGGCTGGAGGAGCCCGGCAGTGTGTCAGCTATGATCAGCTTGCGGGACGACCTGGTCCGTGGCGACTACCGGGCGCTCTACCTGGCCTGGCTCAAGGTCCTGGAGGTGGACGATCTGCTGCCCTCCGTTCGCGAACCGCCAGTGCCGCCAGGCCTACAGTCGCTGACACCGGCGCTGCACATCTTTGCCGACTTTCTTGGGATCGATGAGGCCCTGATCCAAGTTGCTGCCCAGGCAAGCGGCGAGCCTCAAGCACCGCCCGCGGACTGGCTGCGGGCAGCCGTGGACCAGCTGCCCAGCGACGAACGCGACACATTTCTGCTGCGCCTGGCCCAAGGCGAACCGCATCTCACGGCAGTATTGAACCGCCGCCTGCGTGAGATTGCTCCCCGGCCCAGCGAGGCATCTTTGCTACGCCGGACGGTGGACGATCTCCTGCAGGCGGCGGAGGCACAGCGCGAACGGGAACGAAAGCGGCGGGCCGCCGAAGCCGAAGCACGGCGCATCTCCCAGATGGAAGCGCTGGCCCAGCGCGAAGCCGAGGTCTGGGCTGAGGTAGAGACCCTCATCGAGCGCATGCAAGCCAAGCCCTACGATCAGGCGGTGGAGCTACTGGTCAAACTGCACGACCTGGCCCATTACCAGGACCAGGAGGCCGGATTCCAGCAGCGGATCGACGACCTCTACGAACGCTACCCACGACGCTCCGGGTTGTTGCGGCGCTTGCGAGAGGCAGGCCTGGTTCAGCAAGGGATACGGTAGGCACCAGAGCTCCGGCCAGCCTATGAATTGCCCCCCGACTCGGCCCCGAGCCCGTGGCTCGAGGCGAGCAAGAGGATTGTGCGCTGCCCCTGCCGGTGGCAACCTGTTGGTCACCGTAGGGGCGACTCCATTCTGGACCTGCTCGCCGCCAGCTCGTAGCTAACTG
This sequence comes from Anaerolineae bacterium, assembly GCA_050116355.1. GTDB lineage: Bacteria > Chloroflexota > Anaerolineae > JAAYZQ01 > JAAYZQ01 > JASFOV01. Next base: position 37 of record JASFOV010000564.1, on the reverse strand, counting down.
CTGTGTGCTCTACGTGTGGGCGCGAGCTATGACCCCG
>JASFOV010000563.1:0-3405 GCA_050116355.1 Anaerolineae bacterium | reverse complement strand
GTCGTGGATGTCGCCGGCCACGCTTCCGATGACCACGCTACCCTTGCTTTCAGCCTGGGGTGCTTTGGCCAGTTCGGGCTTGACCAGATCCGTAATCTGGCTGAGCATTTCGCCGGCCATGATCAATTCGGGTAGAAAATACTGGCCGGTCTCGAAGCGCTGGCCAACGATGTCCATGGCTTCGCGGGCAGCTCCCAGGATGTCCATGGGATCTGTTCCCTCGGCCAGAAGATCTTTGACCAACATGAGGGCTTCATCTTCCCTCATGTCGGCCATGGCGCTGACAAGTTTTTCCGACATGGTGTCCTCCTCAATTGTGATTGTCGAGTCCTTGGACTCTCAGTTTCCACATCTAGTTAATCTATGAACTTGGCGTTGTTTCAGTTGTGACTGGCTGCTGTCGGCCAAGCTCCATCACGGATCAGTATTCACCGTATTCCCGGGTGGCTTCAACCCAGGCCCGAACCAACTCGGGATCGGCTTCGTCGAGCACGGTATTGTTGGACATGATGAATCCGCCGTCTCGCCCGATCGTCTCGATAATCCGTTTGGTTTCCGCCCGGACCGTCTCGGGTGTGCCAGCCTGCAGCAGCGAGACCGGCATGCCGCCTGCGATGCACATGGTATCCCCTAGCTCCGCCTTGACCTTGGCCAAATCGGAGCGGTCGAACTGGCCCATGACCTTTCCCGCCGGCAGTTCCTTCAGATAGCGTAGGCGCTGGTCGTAGCCGCCCTCAAAGAAGGGGCAGGGCGTCAGTCCGGCGTCGATCAAGGCCAGGATCAAGGCTTTGAGTGTTGGCCAGTAGAATCGTTCAAACTGTTCGTCCGACATGAACCCGTCGGCGCCCCGGTGGAGCGGGATAAAGATACGCGGGTTGCCGCTCATCTGGGCTTGGCCAATGGCGCCGCCAATCTGCAGGGGCAGGACCTTTTCCTCGGCTGCCAGTAGCTTGTCTGGGCGGCGGTACATATCGACCATCGTCCCCCGCATCCCGCGCAACATGTCGGAAATAAGGTCATAGGGCGCCAGCGCGATGCCGGTGGCAAAGGCTGGATAGCCCATTTCTTTCAGTTTCTTCTCAAACTGGGCATAGCCCATGTTCCATTGGGCCGATACCTGAGCGGCTTGGGACAGGGCACCTAGTGCCGCCGCGATAGGCGGGATGGCCAGGACGCCTACGATTCCGGCACCCGCATAGCCGGCCAGGAGGGAGGTGATCGGTGGTAGCATGCCCAATCCTTCCAGCGCTCCATAAATGCGCGGCAGATACTTGCGCACGGTCCAGTCTGAAGGATCGGAGAGAAACTCGTCATATTCCTCCGCCTTCATGTATTCTCCTTCAACGAACTGGAAGGACCGGTTCGCTGCCACACCATGTCCCGGCCATTTGATCTGCAGGTTGTCCAACGCTTCATGGGCTGGACCCGCTGCGGCAATGGGGGCGCTGGGTTGGAAGTACAGATCGGGTTGGTGATCGAGGATGACCTGCTCGTTGGCGGCTAGCCAGCGTTCCTGATCGTAGAAGGCTTCCTCATAAGTCATGCCCGCGTACCGGGCGGGGAACAGGTGGTATGATGGAAAGAGGGGCACCCGGTCTGGTTTCCTGAGGGCGACGGCGTCGTTGATCCGTCCGATTCGGGTCTCAAAGTTTTCAGCTGTCATGGTCCTACCTTCCTGTCCACTGCTTGGCGAGGGCGACGGCTTCCATGGCGTCCTTGCCCCATGCATCTGCACCTGTGTATTCGCGCACGTGATCGTCCACTGGGGCACCACCGATCATGATCTTGACCTTTTCGCGCAACCCAGCTTCCCGGATGGTATCTACGGTAGCCCTCATCGAGTCGAAGGCCAGCGTCAACAGACCGCTCAAGCCCACCACGTCTGGCTGCGTCTCGTGTATCTTTTCGACGAAGGCTTCGGGTTTGACATCTACACCCAAGTCGATGACTTCAAAGCCGTTGGCGTCGAGCATAAAGACGACCACGTCCTTGCCGATATCGTGGATGTCTCCGTCAACCGTGCCCATTAACACCCGGCCAAGGCGCTCAGAGGGCGCCTCTTGCTCGACCCGGGGTTTGACAATGGCGGTGACTTGGTTCATCATCTCCCCGGACATGACCAATTCGGGCACAAACGCTTGGCCCTCTTCAAAGCGTTGGCCAATTACCTCTAGAGCGTCCTTGCATGCGGCCAGGATCTCCAAAGGCTCTGTACCGCGGTCCAGCAGATCGTGGGTGATCTTGAGCACGTCTGCTTCGCGCATGTCAACGAATGCGTCAGTTAACTCTTGTGACATGAAACTCTCTTTCCTTTCCTGTGATTTGTGCCGGATATTGGTCCGGCCAGCCACGAATCCCTGTGCTTTGTGGTTGGCGCAGAGCCCTCCACGAGTCGCCACCGCCGGGATCGATCTGCGGTTGTGACTGTCCAATGGGCCGGCAGTGCGCAAGCAACCGGTGGACGGGGAACCGGTCCGTTCTCTTGCTCCGTCGCGCGACCGGGCCCTCGCATCTGTCGCCGAGCTTGCAGCCGGACTCGATCCAGCCTTGCTCCTGCACAGGCTGGCTGTTTTGTAATAGCCGGCTCGCTATCTTGTTCGTATGTGTGGCTTTGTATGGTGAGGCTGCGATGTGGGTCACAATCCGGCACCTAACAGGTCAGGTTTGGGGGAGAGGGTGGCGGAAACTCCTCTATCTCCGCTATGCAAGAGAGGGTGTCTCTCAGGCTGACCCTGCAGCTGGTACCCTTGGTGCTAGACTGGTCATTGTCCATCGCCGCGCCATTATACACTTGTATAGGGCACGTGTCAAAGTCACTGCCTGCTTTGGATAGAGCTGCTGCCAAGTTTCCATTTGCTCGTACCAGCCCGCCTGTCCTGCAATCTGCATGTATGGCGCGGCGCCCAACGGCGGGCACGTCTGCACCAACCGCCGAGCTGCCTGTGCTTGTCAGCCCGCGCTGACCGCCGGTGCTGGTTGCAGGCCAGTGCAGGACAAGTGCGAGCTTGGCGGGGACCCAAGGGATCTGTATCCTCCTATCTGTGCTACGCTGCAGTGCTCCGATTTGCGTACAATAGCCTACGAACTTCGTAGAAAAGAATTGACAAATCTACGAATTTCGGATATAATGGGGTTGTGTGGCCTTTGAGGCAAGGGGGTGACGCCATGGCCCAGTTGGATGAAACAGACCGGGAGATTGTTTCCTATCTACAATACGATGGCCGCATGCCCTTTACCGAGATCGCAACTGGGGTGGGTCTTTCGGAAGGGGCAGTGCGACGCCGCGTCAAGCGCATGACCGACGGTGGTGTGTTGCAGATCGTGGGCATCGTCGAACCTCAGTTTCTCGAGTGGCAGGCTGCTGGCTTAATCGGTATCTCTGTGCGTGCTGGAGATATTGAGGCG
>JASFOV010000562.1:0-3406 GCA_050116355.1 Anaerolineae bacterium | reverse complement strand
CTATGGCCCAATCTGGCCGTGTGCACCGCCCTGGAGCATGACCATCCTGACATCTACCCGACCTTTGGTGAGATGCGCCAGGCCTTTGTCCAGTTCGCTGGACAGGTATCAGGCGATGGGCTGCTCATCGTTTGCGGTGAGGATACAGCCGCCCGCGAATTGGGGGAGCACCAAGCGGGCCTGGGCTACCGCGTTGAGACGTATGGGCTTGCCGATGGGTGGGACTGGCTGGCCACGGGGGCAGAACTAGGGGATCACGCCACATTCGAGGTCTGGTACCATGGCACACGGTTGGGCACCGGCGCACTCCAGATTCCCGGCCGGCACAATGTCCTGAACAGCCTGGCAGCGCTGGCGGCGACGCACGAGCTGGGCGTCGAGTTTGGCCCGGCGGCAGCTGCGCTGACCCGTTTCCAGGGTACCGAGCGTCGCTTTGAGATCAAGGGACAGGTGGGGGGCGTCACGGTGGTGGATGATTATGCCCACCACCCCACCGAAATCCAAGCTACGCTGGATGCCGCGCGAGCCAAGTACCCAGGGCGCCCGATTTGGGCCGTCTTCCAGCCGCACACCTATACGCGCACAGCAGCGATGCTCGACGATTTCGCCGCGGCTTTTGGCAGCGCCGACCATGTATTGGTCACGCGCATCTACGCCGCGCGAGAGCATGACAATCTGGGCGTCTGTGGACGTGACATTGTGGCCCGCATGCAACACAGCGATGCCCAATATGTGGCCTCTTTGGATGATGTCGCCCGCTCACTGCTGGAGAGCACGCGACCGGGTGACGTGATCATCACGCTTGGCGCGGGAGATAGCTACCTGATAGGAGAACGAGTGTTACGGAGATTGCAGGGACGGAGGCGGAGGCGAAGGGCGTGAACAAACATCCGCGCCCAACGATCAAGGGGGCAGACCGGCAAGAAGAGAGATCGCGCATCGCACGGCTGCTGAGTGTACAGAAGCGCAAGCGATCGTTCCGCGCCGGGTCTGGCTATGTGAAGGCATTCCTGATGAGACTGCAGACCAAAAAGCGCCGGCGCAGCTTCGGGCACTAAGGAGTTGGAGCCAGGATGAAGCAGCTGGAGAGCGACCTGAGAGCCACTTTGGGGCCAGATGCGGTGCAAAGGGATGAACCTCTGGCCCGCTACACTGCCCTGCGCATCGGTGGTCCGGCCGACCTATTGGTTGTGGCCAACAGCCTGCCGACCTTGCGCGAGGCCGTCCTGCTGGCCTGGGAACATGAGGTACCCTGCCGGCTGCTGGGCGCTGGTTCCAATGTCCTGGTGAGCGATGCGGGCGTCCGCGGTCTGGTCGTGATCAACCGGGCCCGGGCTATCACCTTTCACGAACGACCGGCGGATGACGAAGCAGACGAACCACCGTTTGTCGAGGCCGAAAGCGGCGCATCGATGTCGACCCTGGCCAGGCTATGCATCAAACGTGGTTTGGCCGGGCTCGAATGGGCGATTGGAATCCCCGGTACCGTGGGCGGAGCCGTCGTGGGTAACGCTGGAGCCTGGGGAGGGAATGTCGCCAGCACATTGGAAAGCGCCACGATTCTACAGGCGACTGGAGAGGTTGTCGAGTGGCCCGTCCAGCGATTTGAGTACGGCTACCGAACTAGCTTACTTAAGCGAATATCTATCGACTACTCGCGATCTTGCAAGGATTCGCACTCTGTGGTATGCTTGGCTAGGTTCATTCTTCAGCGCCGCGACGTTGCATGGTTGGAGTCACGGGCGGCCGAAATCACGGTCCAGCGAAAAGCAAGCCAGCCGAAGGGAGCTACGTGCGGCTCCGTATTCAAGAATCCGGAGGGCGATCACGCAGGGCGTCTCATTGAGGCAGCAGGATTGAAGGGGCAACGTAGTGGCGCTGCCGAGATCTCGCTCGTCCATGCCAACTTTGTCATCAACCATGGGGGATCTACAGCAGCCGACATCAAGTCTTTGATCGACCTGGCACGAGAACGGGTGTGGACCCAGTTCCAGGTAAGTCTGGAACTGGAGATCGAGCTGCTAGGAGAGTGGTAGTCGAAATGCCTCCAATTGCTGTGAGATGGAATAGGATGGAAGCAGTAGGCCCAGATACCCAAGGACTAGTGTTAAAGGACTTGCAATATACTAGATGTTGTGGTAGAATGCAAAATGAACAGTAAGGTTCAGGTGGGGCTCATCTTTGGTGGACGGTCGGGCGAACACGAAGTTTCGCTCATGTCAGCTCAAGGTGTGATGGGCGCCATTGATAAATCAAAGTACGAGGTCGTGCCCATTGGTATCACCAAGCAGGGCCGGTGGTTGGCTGCTGGCGACCCCTGGCAAGCCCTCAACTCGGGTATGCCAACTGGTAGCAAGCCAGCTGCCCTGCTCGCCGAGCCCTCCGAGCAAGGGCTCCTCAGCCTGGAGGTGCAAGAATCTGAGCGCGAGCTGACGGCCGTCCAGCTGGGCCAACTGGACGTCATTTTCCCCATCCTACACGGCCCCTATGGCGAGGATGGTACAGTCCAAGGACTACTGGAACTGGCAGGAATCCCCTATGTGGGCGCTGGGGTCACCGCATCCGCGGTGGGCATGGACAAAGCTGTTTTCAAAGATGTTGTGAGCGCCCGCGGGCTGCCCATTGTGCCACATCTCGTCATCAAGCGAAAGTCTTGGGAGGGAGATCCGGACCAAATAATCGCCCAGATCGAGGCCGAACTGGGTTACGGCTGCTTTGTCAAGCCAGCCAACCTTGGTTCCAGCGTCGGTATCACCAAAGCCCACAGCCGCCAGGAGTTGCGGGCGGCCCTTGACGAAGCCGCCCAGTACGATCGCAAGCTGGTGGTTGAGGCGGCGATAGATGCACGAGAGATCGAAGTCAGCGTCTTGGGCAACGACGAACCAATCGCCAGCGTGCCGGGCGAGATTGTCCCGTGCAACGAGTTCTACGACTATGCGGCCAAGTATATTGATGGCGAGTCGGAGCTGTTGATCCCGGCGCCAATTTCGGAGGAAATGGCCAACGCCATACGCCAACTAGCCATCGACGCCTACCTGGCCATCGACTGCGCCGGGATGGCGCGGGTCGACTTTCTGCTGGACCGGCAGAGCCAGCAGGTGTACCTTAACGAAGTGAATACACTTCCTGGCTTTACGCCCATCAGCATGTATCCCAAGTTGTGGGAAGCCAGCGGCATTTCGTACCAGGAATTGATCCACCGCCTGATACAGTTGGCTTTGGAGCGACACGCGGATAAGAGCCGTTCAGCGACAGAGTATCAGATCCCAGGCAAAGGGTAGGATCCTGTGCGCATCAATCTGGTAGATTCGGGCAAGCAACGAAAGAAGCGCAAGAAGCGCTCTCACCGGTACGAGAGCTCGATAGCCCAGCCGCTGCCACGACGCCGTTTGTCCCGGCGCCGCAG
>JASFOV010000561.1:0-3407 GCA_050116355.1 Anaerolineae bacterium | reverse complement strand
CCGCGTACCGCCACCTCGACCGAGTTGTGGGTGAACTGTCGGCGAATCTCGGCCAGCGGTCCGTAGAGCACGCGCTGGCCCCGGTCGATGAGTAGGATGCGCTGGCACATCTCCTCCACCTGGTGCATCTGGTGCGTGCTCATGATAATGGCAGCGCCGCGATCGCGCATGCGATAGAGCAGGTCCTTGATGATGCGGGTATTCACCGGGTCCAGGCCACTGAGGGGCTCGTCGACGATGATCAGATCCGGCTCATGCATGGTGGCCGCCACAAACTGCGCTTTCTGGTTCATGCCGCGGCTGAGGGCCTCGATCTTTTGGTCGCGGGCATCCCAGAGCCTGACCTGGCGTAGATACGTCTCCGCTTGCTGCTCCGCCTGGCGACGAGACATCTCCTTGAGCTGTCCAAAGAACCGCAGCGTATCCAGGAGTGTCATATCGTCGTACAGTCCCCGCTCCTCAGGCAGATAGCCGATGAGCGCTTTCTTGGACTCGGTCATCGGCCCGCCCAAAACCCGGATCTCACCACTGTCGGGCTTGATGATGTCGAGGGCCATGCGAATGCTGGTCGTCTTGCCCGCGCCGTTGGGACCCAGCAGGCCAAAGATCTCCCCGGGCCGCACATCAAAGGACAGATCGTCCACAGCCTGGACGGTGGCAAACGATTTAGAAATGCCATGGACCTCTAGAGCGCGCTTTGAATTCATCGGTAACGTACTCCCCCTTGCTCTACTGCAAACGTACCAGAGACAGACACCGGAACCTTCGTCGGCCTAGCTCCAATAAGATTGGCAATACACTGCCCTACAATCTTGATTGCGAATCCGGCATGCATCATCTCACGGCCGTCCTGCCATCCTGAAGCTGAACGCTGCCTGTTTCTAGCAGTTCTTTGAGCTTGACTAGATTCTCCTTCACCGCCTGCTTCACTTTGCCTCTGCCCAGTCTCTCCAGCAAGCCAGGCCCGCCAGTGTCCAGCTTCCATGCGTCGGTCATTTGTGTCCCACCCTCCAAAGGCTGGAACATGAAACGCATTTCGAACGCAGGCTGAGCATGCGGAAGGGTCTTGACGACCACCCGCTCTGTAGGCTCGTATTCGATCACCCCAAAGTCCTGCTCGTCGGTCTTTCGGGTTTGATGGTACGTAGTGCCGACCCCCAACGGTCCAGCGGATGTCTTGTTCACCTCGAGCACATAGTAGTTCCACTTGGGGACATTCTCAAAGTCGGCCACAAACGCAAAGACTTCCTCAACCGGCCTATCAATGACAATCCTGTTCTTGAACTCGATCATACAACGCCTCCTCACTGCCTGGCGATCGCGCCGAGCGGCATCCGTCATACCGATGTAGGCGTGATCCACAACAAAACACCGGTAGGAATGTACACTACCGGGAACGGGAATATTTAGAGAAACATTCTGTCTCTATTATACCACGACGCGGGGTACAGTACCGTTCGGGTTTGGTTGGAGTTTCGTTGGAAAAAGGGCGACAACGTTGGACTGGCGCCGGCCCTAGCGACTCTGGCCGGCGCGGTAGGGATAGCAACGATAGGCGACCTTCCAGGCATCTGGAAGCTCCCTGGAAGGTCTGAGTCCTTGCCGGCTCTGGTTCTTCGCGACGTGAGAGACCTGATGGGTCTTGAAGGACTCTTCAGGTCTTCGGAATGCTCTGGCGCAGGCCGATTTCAAGACCACCGCTACGCGGCGGCGCGGACGACGAGCACGGGGCATTGGCCGTGGGCCAGCACGCGGTGGCTGACACTGCCCAGCAACAGGCTGGCCAGTGTCCCCTGCCCGCGGCTGCCCATGATGATCAGATCGCACTCCCGGACGCGGGCCACCTTGAGAATGGCACCGGCGGCCGGGCCCTCCAGCACCTCGACGACGACCTCGACGCCAGTGGCCCGCAATGCGCCAGCGACCTGGTTGGCCACCTCCTGTCCGGCGGCAATGTGTCGGGCGGTGATGCGGCCCTCCCAGGGATCGCCCAGATAGCTGGGAATCGGCTCGAAGGCATGTACGACAACAACCTGGGAATCGTCGCGGAGGGCCAGCTCACGCGCATAGGCGGCCGCCTCTTGGGCGTGCGTCGAGCCATCGACAGCCAGCAGAATCCGTTTAAACATGTTACCCCTCCTCTTCAAAGAAGCCTTGCGCCGTCAGCTGTTGGATGATGCAGCGGGCAGACTCCTCCGGCGTCGCTTGGGAGGTGGCGACGCGCACCTCCGGCGACCGGGGCGGCTGGTAGGGAACGCCCGCGCCGGGCAATGTAGTGATCTCACCCTCGTCAGCCCGGCGCCAGAGCCCCTTTGGATCCCGCGTGCGGCACACAGCAGTCGGTGCATCGACATAGACCTCGGCAAAGCGCACGATGCGCGCCCGGGCTGCCCGGCGATAGGCCCGGCGGGCGGCGGTGGCCGCAACCAGCACATTGGTCCCCCGCGCCGCCAACCGCTCGGCCAGCTCGCCGAGGGCCCGGTAGAAGGCATCGCGCTCCTCACGGGTATAGGTCGGATTGGGTGTCAGGCAGCGCCGTAGTTGGTCGGAGTCCAGCACCAGCGTGGCCATCCCCTGTTCAGCCAGCAGCTGCTGAAGCGCGCAGGCTAGCGTCGACTTGCCCGACGAGGGCAAGCCGGTCAGCCAGATGGCGAACCCAGGCCGGTGGTCGTTGGGCATTAGGCCGCCTCCAGGTACTGGTTCACATGCCGGAAGTCATAGCGCTGCGAAGCTAGGACGCGACGGGCAAAGGTCAGTAGCTTGCGCCGCACCTCCACGGCCAGCGTTGGATACCAGATGGGACTGGCCAGCACCAAGGCGCGCCAGGCGAACCAGGGCTGGATCGCGGCTGGCAAGCCGGGATCGGGGTGCAGGGCCTGGTAGGTTTCCCAGAAACAGTCGTGCAGTTCGCGAAAGGGTCCCGCCAGTTGACCGGACCGCTGCAGCGAGAAGAACAGGTAGTTGATGGCCATACAACTCACGTCGTCGGCTGGCTCGCCCCACTCGCCGCGACTGCGGTCCAGCACGTGAAAATCCATGCCGTCCAGCAGCACGTTGAAGGGGTGGAAATCGCCGTGGACCTGGCTCAAGCGCTGGCTGAGCGGCTTGAGACGCCAGCGCCAACGGTTGGCCGCTTCTTCGATCGCTTGCAGATCAGCCGCGGTCACATAGGATTGGTCCAGCGGATAGCTGTCGGTCAAACCCATGATCCCCTCGCCATGGCCGATGAGGTCGCGGAGCCGGCGGCGCCACAGCGCCGGGTCGTCGTGCTTCTGCCTGTGGATCTTGGCCAGGTAGGCAGCCAACGCTTCGGCGCGGCCAATATCCAGTGGCAGGCGGGTTCCCTGGTCACGGATGCGCACCAAGTCATCGGCGTACAGATGCCCGGGGCGATAGGTGGTGACCAG
>JASFOV010000560.1:0-3407 GCA_050116355.1 Anaerolineae bacterium | reverse complement strand
CGGTTGCCGAGTTACGCCATCCAGAGTACGGTTGGATAGCAGCCAGGTCCCCAATGTAACCCAAAAGGCTCTCCTGCGAGATCAGAGCCAGGGGATCCGCCTCCACCGCCGGGGTTGCTCCAACCTCCGTGGGCTGCGGTGAGGGGACCGGTTCACTCGACGCACCGCTGTCTACGCCATCCACCGATCCAGTGGCACCCTCCGCGGCCGCCATGGTCTCCTCCACTGGACCAGTAGCATCCTCCGCTGCTCCTCCCGCAGCTTCCGCGGTCGCAGTAGTATCCTCGGCTGGCGTAACAGTGTCTTCCGCCAGCGTTGGGGCACCCTCCACGATCGAGACCGCGTCCGGCGTATTTCGAGTTGGTTGCAGTGCACCGGGAAAAGAACAACCCGTCACCACCAGCAGCATAGTCAGCAATAACAGCAACCCAGATCTCATAGTCATGCTCCTTGCACACCATGACGGTTTTTGGTGATCGATGGTTCCCCTAAAACTGCATCGGATCATAGTGGGTCAGGGCATAGATTTCGATAGCCAAAAAGACGTCTACGGCAGCCATGATCAGATAAGCGGGGATGGCATGTGGCTCTTTCACACGTCGCAAATAGACCACACGGGCGACCAGCGCCCCGGCCACCAGCGTCAAACCGGGCAGGACAAAGGGCATCAACGCCGAAACACCCGAAGGCAGGCCAAGTTGGTTTGGCAAATAGGCCAGTGTCTCCGGAGCGAGCAAGGTCATCCACGGAAAGAGCAGGGGCAGATCCCTCAGCTTTGGCAGGCTATTCAGCAGATCGCCAGTGAGAAGGAGTTTTCCCGCCCAATGCATCCCGATCAGCACATACAGGACGATCCAACCCCGCGACGTATACAAGTAGTCTTCGCGAAAGATGAACAGCGTAATCACCAAGAAGAAGCCGGGCAGAATGAGCCACGAGATGCCCAGGAGCGCGACTCCCGCCGCCGAAATGATCCGCCCAAACAATTGCTCGAGGGCCAAGGCCAGATCACTGGACGACAACCGGTCCCAAGCGGCTCGTACAGCCGGGGCGGTGGTGGCCAGATACACCGGATACTCCCTGCCTCGGGCATCAACCCAGGCCATGTACAACTGCCCGTCTGCGTCAGCCGCTAGCACCGGAGACAGGGATGGAGAACCGGTCATGCCCACCACCTGGTACCCTGTCGCTTTCTCTGCCTCGAGCACTGCCAGAGCCGGTTGGAATTCCGCGCTCCAGTCGGTCCGGATTTGCATGCTCAGCGCCAGCGGAACTTCTCCGTTCCGTCCGGTCACCGTCGACGGCGTGCCACGCACCTCCGCACCATACGCCGCCGCGGTGGATGGCAGTGCGGGAGCCAACTGTCGGTAGGGAAGCAGGCCGCTCGATGGAGCATAGTCTGCAGGGTAGGCAGCAGGGAGGACAATCCGCCTCGTTACCGGCTCCTTGGACTCGCCCGGCACAAAGCTCAGGGAGAAGGCGTCTCCTCGCGTGCCCCTGACCTCACTGACCGTCCAACTCATAGTGATTCGATCCGCCTCTAGGGCGATCGTAGGCCCCTCCACTTGCTGCGCCGACCCGCCCATGCTCGGCCCAGTGCGCAGCATCTCGGTGCCGAAATACATCGGCCAGGAGAACTCGAAGGTATCCAGCTCAAAATACGTATAGAGGAGCTGCCGCTCAGCGGGGGACCGGCTACCCTGCCAGGCGATGTGCACCAAGCCCTCCTCATCCACCTCGTAGTCGAGTTGCACGGTCCATTCCGTCTCAAGTGGGGAGGCGTACTGGACCTGATCATCTGTTTCGATACGAGCCGCGTGAATCCCCAGTCGCGTAGACCATATCTCTAATACTTTGCCCGAAGGCAAAACCGCAATCTTGTGACTGCTGACCCGGAAACCCGGCTCCGACAACTGCCGCGGTTGCTCCAGCACCTGCCCTTCGAGGGAAAACGCCGCGTGAAAGAGATTCACGTCTTTTCCTACTTCGTCCAACCAGGCCACGTGGATCCGGTCATCTCCATCCAAGGCCAGGCGCGGTTGCGTCGGCAGCACCACATCGACCGCCAGATCCCTGTCGGTCAGCACCTGGCCCTGCCCATCCAACACCACCAGGCGCAGAACCTGCGTCTCGCGATCGGGGCTGGCTGCCCAAACCAGGACAATCCGTTGGCCATCGGCCGTGATCTGCAGAGCCACCGGATCGGCCTGGCTCGCCAGGCCCACAATCTGCCCGCGGCTCCACTCCACCACCGATTTGTAGCCTCGTGTCCGCTCGCTGCAACTACTCAACACGAGAGCCGTGAAAAGCAGCGCTGCCAGCACCCAGAACTTGCGCATCCCACCTCCGCATCCATCCCCTGCTTCAGCCCAGCAGACCGATGGACTCCGAGTGGCAACTACCAGAACCATCACCGGGCCGAGCCGGGGATCGAGAGCATTGTGCCTGAGGTATAGCGAATTGTCAACCTCGTGTCGAATCTCGACTCATCCCCTACATTCCATGAACTCCATCCAGCGGCCAACTGTTCAACCCCTTTGTCCCTACTCACAGGCTATGGTATACTGGAGTTGCGGAGGACGCACCGCAAGCAGCCGCGCGGGCAGGAGGCAAAGTACCACGGCCAAAGTGAATGATCAGCAAAACAGAACTGAACCGCTGCTAGCCACCAAGTTGTACATACCCCCTGTCCGACCCAACCTAGTTTCACGCCCGCAGCTCCTTGACCGGTTAAGCGCAGCGATCGAGGCCGGGTGCAAACTCATCCTGGTCTCGGCCCCTGCCGGCTTTGGCAAGACGACCCTGCTTTGCCAATGGATCCATGCAGATGGGACCTCTTCCAGCATTCCGGTCGGTTGGCTCTCGTTAGATGCCAGCGACAGCGATCTTTCCCGATTTCTGACGTACCTAATCCTCGCTCTGCAGGCGGTCGACCCAGCCATCGGCCAGAGTCTGCCCAGTGCCCTGCAGGGACCCCAACCGCCGCCTGTCGAGTCGTTGCTCACCATCCTGATCAACGATCTCTCCGCCCTGCCGGATACACCATCCTTGTTGATCCTCGACGACTATCACACCGTTAAAGCTTCCTCTGTACACCAAGCCCTCGGCTTCTTGTTGGAACATCTACCACCGCAAGTCCATTTGGTCGTCGCCAGCCGCAGTGATCCACCCCTGCCCTTGGCGCGTCTCCGGGGCCGTGGACAGCTCTTTGAATTGCGCATTGAGGATCTGCGCTTCGATACCGTTCAAGCCACTATCTTGTTGGACCAGGCTTCGACCGGTCCCCTATCCCTGGAACAGGCCGCCCAACTGGCGGCCCGCACCGAGGGTTGGATCACCGGCCTGCAACTGGCCGCGCTCTCCCTTCAAGGACGCGACGCAGAGTACCGGTCGCGTTTTGTCAAGGA
>JASFOV010000559.1:0-3411 GCA_050116355.1 Anaerolineae bacterium | reverse complement strand
GAGGGGTCAATGACGACAGTAATGACGCCTGAAGCGTGGCACCGGCAATTCACCCGCCAGGCCGAGTGGACCCGTGCTTCCCGAACGCATCTCTATCGTAGGGCCAACCTGCTCCGCGCCCAGCGTGTGCTTGATGTAGGCTGCGGCACGGGTGCGGTGACAGAAGAACTGGCTGCGCGAACGAAGGGGCATGTCGTCGGCCTGGATATTGATCCGGTCATGGTGGCTTTTGCACAACGGGTTGGGGGGCGGGTTGAATACCGTGAGGGGGATGCTCACGATCTGCCCTTTCAGGATGCCTGGTTCGACGTAACGGTCTGTCATTTCTTGTTGCTATGGTGTCGGGATCCGCATCTGGTCGCCCAAGAGATGGGCCGCGTCACGCGGCCCGGTGGGGCGGTGCTCGTCTGCGCTGAGCCCGACTATGGTGGCCGTATCGATTATCCCGACCTGCCGGTGCGACAGTGGCAGATCGATGCCCTGTGTGGCGAGGGCGCGGATCCGTGTTTGGGACGCAAGCTGCGTGAGATTTTTGCCGTGTCTGCGGTTCGGAGTCTGGATGTGGGCCTGGTGCCCGGTCTTTGGGATCTGCCAACTCTACGCAGTGAGTTCGAGTCCGAGTGGTCGTTGTGGGAGCGCTCGCTGACCGGCCAGATTTCGTCGCGGGAGTTGGCTCAGATCAAGGCCGAAGATTGGGCGGCCATTGAGTCTGGAGAGCGATTTGTATTTATGCCGGTTTTCTTTGCCTTTGTCCGTGTTTGATCGAGGTCAAACAGTGGCTTGCCGGCCAGGGTCGGCTATACGCTCGATCCGCTGCCTGCCGGCGGCTGAAGGTGCCGGGCCAAGACGGGACAGGGGGATGGCGATCCATCTATGCTTTATCTGCTAGTGGCGATGGTGGGGGCCTTGATCCCCACCGCTGTCTATGTACTGTTCATATACTGGCTCGACCGTTACGAAAAGGAGCCTCTCTCCCTCCTGGGTCTGGCCTTCCTGTGGGGAGCATTCCCTGCGGCATTTCTCTCAGTCTTGACTGAGGTCGCTTTTGACATCCCCATTGCTGCGTTGGGGGCGGAGACCCTGACTGCCAACCTCTTGAGCGTCAGCCTCAGTGCACCTCTTGTCGAGGAGAGCCTAAAAGGGATAGCTCTGATTGGGTTAGCCCTGGTCTTCCAGCGTGAATTTGACGATGTGCTGGACGGGATCATTTATGGAGCGATGATCGGCTTTGGCTTTGCGTTCACCGAAAACTTTGCCGCCTATTTTCTGCCTATCCTGAGCCAAGAGGGGATTGGGGCTGGCGCGGCCAATATCTTTTTGAGAACAATCGTGTTTGGGTTCAACCACGCGTTTTGGACAGGAATCTTGGGGGCAGCCGTTGGCTACGCACGGCTATCCAATGATAGGCGACAGCGCCTAGTGGCACCGATTCTCGGGTGGATGCTAGCTGTTGCCCTTCATAGCATTCATAACACGGGAGCGACGTTGGTCCAGCAAACCTCCTGTCTTTCACTGGTGGTGAGCTTCACGGTCGACTGGGGTGGGTTCTTTTTGTTGCTGGCCATTGCCTACCTGGTTCTGCGCAAGGAGCGGGGCTGGCTCGAGCGGGGGTTGGTGGAGGAGGTGCGGAAAGGGACGCTCACTCCTCAAGAGTACTTGCTGTTGTGCTCTCCAGGGCAGCGATTTTGGGCGCGTTGGCATGCGTGGGGGCGTGGAGGGCGGCCTGCCTATCACCAGGTGGGACGTTATTTCCAGTGTGCTACGGAATTGGCGTTCAAGAAACAGCATCTTCGATCGCTTGGTGATGAGAGCGGGAATCTTGCCGAGATCCATAGACTGCAGGAACAACTAGCAGCCATCCGCCTACAAGCCTGGCCTTGGCTTTGGCCACCGCAGCCGTAAATACCAGCCCATCCCTTTTCGCGGTCTGTCTGGTGTGTTTGACTTTAAACCATGATTCTGATAGAATGGTAGCGGATACCAGCTAGAGGCAGCAAGTAAGAGAAGAGACGGTAACGGGCGGTCCAGTGGCAAAAAAGATCCTTTGCATTGAGGACGAAGCTGGCATGCGCGACCTCCTCCGGCTCATTCTGGAAGCGGAAGGCTATGTATGTCTGCATGCAGAAAATGGGGTCGAAGGACTCGAAAAGATGAGGCAGGAGCAGCCGGACCTGGTCCTGCTGGATCTCATGCTCCCTGAGCTGGATGGTGCCGGGGTGCTTCTCCAGCAAAAGGAGGACCCCGAAATCCGGGATATCCCGGTGATTGCGGTCACTGCCCTTTCATCGCCGTTTGACCAGCTGATGTGGCGACGACGCACAGAGATCAAGTCTTACGTGACCAAGCCTTTCGTCCGGAAAGAGTTGTTGAAGACCATTGCGCAAGCGTTGGCTGAAGAGTCGGACGCATAACAGCAGCGAGGTTCCTGCATGACCAAAGCAAAGATCCTGTGCATCGAAGACGATCCAGACATGATTGATTATATCCAGCTTATCCTGGGGAAAGCTGGATACGAGGTGATTGGAGCGATCGGCGGAGCAGAAGGGCTGAAGCTGATGCGGCAGGAAGAGCCGGATCTGATCCTGCTGGACCTGATGATGCCCGAAATGGACGGCGCTGAGGTTCTACTACACAAGAAAGAGGATGTTGCCACCCGGGACATTCCGGTGATTGCTCTGACTGCATTGGATTCACCGTTCGACCAGATCATGTGGCTCGCACGCACAGATTTGCAGGATTTCATCGTCAAGTCAAAGCTGCCGCGGCGCGAATTGATCGCCCGTATCGAACGGGTTCTTCAAACACATACTCAGCCCGGTTTGGATAGCAATGGTTAGCTCGTCGGTTTGGGCGACCATCAAGTATACCGTGCCACGTGCGCCTTGCGGGCCTTCCCGGCAAGGCGCTTCTGCAACGGAGGTGTGAGAATGGGGGTTCTGCCTGCCTGGCTTAATCCTTTCGACGCCCTGATCGTTCTGGCCCTGCTAGCGGGCGCGGCATGGGGCTTCATCCGGGGCCTGATCCGGGTCAGCCTTAGCCTGCTTGTGCTCTACGTAGCCTCCATCCTGGCCGTTGCCTTCTACCGGGTCTTTGGCCGTTTTATCGACAACATTTTTGGGATGCCTACCGCGCTGAACGAGGCGATCGCCTTTGTCTTGATCCTTGTTACAGCGGTCATCATTGCCAATTTGATATTGAACCGGACGTATAAGGATACGGCATTGCCTGGCGTACGCCAGATCGACCAGTTGGGTGGTTTGGTTGTAGGGTTCCTGGTCGCCGCCGTCTGGATCGGCCTGGCCATCGTTGTGATTGCGTTCTTGCTCGGAGCGAGGCTTGGCGGGGCCAGCGCATGGCAAGAGAACATGTTGCTCTACTTCGGCTCGTCGAATCTGATCCCCATTTTTTACG
>JASFOV010000558.1:0-3414 GCA_050116355.1 Anaerolineae bacterium | reverse complement strand
ACAGCAGTCTTGCTGTCAGGGGGCAAAGTGTACCAGGCCTTCATAGGTGAACGGACCGGATCCTTCCCAGGTTCCCTGCGCGTGAACGTTTTCCAGACCCTCGGTGCCCTGACCCATCCACCACGTACCCTGCCACTGCTCGGCACCCGCTTTAAGGATCCCGGTCACCTGAAACTCAGCGGTGCCCTGTTCGCCATCCTCCCCCACGGAACCTACGAACTGCCCTTTGCTGGAGAAGGTCGCAGGCCCCTCACCTAACTCACCGTGGAAGATGACCCAATACTTGGTAGTCGCTGTACCCACCAAGCCTCCGTCCCAGTCCTCGGTGTCCTCACAGTACATGAAGGTGTTCCCGCCGAGAAATTCGATCTCAGGGCAAACAGGCACATAGCCGAACCCTCCAGACACCCTCGTGGGCTTACTGGCATACACCGGCAGCGAGGCTACGGCCAGAACCATGCACACCAGCAGCAGACTCATTAGCACCTTCTTCATTTTCTCATCTCCTTTTCTTCTCAGGGCCTCACCAGCACGGGAGGCCGGTTCGAATGGAACTTGTCACACTTCCTTCGCACCGGGCGTATTGGCGTGGTGCACCTCCTTTCTGGGCTTTCTCCCCCACGATGACCCGTATCGTGGCCACCGGATCAAGCGTCTCTGGTAGACGGACTGTGGTTGTGGCAATCGATGGCGATCTTCCAGGACCCATCGAGCTGCCTCTCCAGAATGTCCAGGAACTGGCCCACACAGCGTTTGGCCCCTGCGCCACCCTGGGGCGCCCGCTCGAATTCATACGTGCCATGGGCATAGGCGCGATCACCCAAGATCCGGACCTCCTCCGTTTGGATGACCATCCGGCGGGTGTCGGCTTGATCAAACAGGGGCCGCATCCCGGCCCGGATCTGGGCCTTTCCCACGCGGCGCGGGGCGCCGGGCAACATCTGGATGCCATGCTCGCTCCACAGCGATAGCCAACGCTCCAGATCGCCGGCATTCACCGCGGCAGCAACCTCAGTCCACAGCCGGTAGATGTGGGCCACGTCGGCGGCCTGTATTCTTTCCAGCATGTTCTTCCCCTCCACGTCTGATGCGAATTGGGGGGGATATTGGTTGCGCCTTTCCCCAACTTGGTCTATAATAGTTGTTGAGACCATTGATGCTTCTCATCGAGTCGGATTCGAGGCCATCATACCGGTGCAACGTCCATTTACCGTCCACTCCGCGGGGTACCGCCATTCCCCAACCCGGCAAGCGCGGGGAGCGCCCCTGCAAGCAGTGCTCTGTTCCGAGGATGACAAAAGGCTATGCGACGTCTCTGGCTTCTGGGCCCGGTCCGTGTAGACCGGATCCCTGAGACGCAAGGGAGTAGGGGCAAGCGAACGGGACCCGCGCGCGAGGCGGATGCGATCCCGCGCTTCCGATCGCGGCGCACAGTGGCCTTGCTCGGCTACCTGGTCGCCGAAGAGCGACCGGTGGCCCGCGACTTTTTGGCGGCCTTGTTCTGGCCCGATGAGACGACGTCCCAGGGGCGCAGCAACCTGCGCCGCGAGCTGCACAACCTGAGCCGGATCTTGCCCGACTGTTGGAAATCAGACCGCCAGGCAGTGGCCTTTGTCGCCCCCGTCGCTGTGACCGTTGACTTGTATGCCCTACGCCAATTGGAGGCGGAGGAACGATGGTCAGAAGCGGCCGAGCTGCTGCGCAGCGAGTTCTTGGAAGGGTTGTCCCTGGATGACAATCTCGAGTTCGAGCACTGGCTCCGGGGCGAGCGGGAACGCTGGCAAGCGCGGGCCAATGCGATTTTGACCCGCGTCATTGAGGGACACACGCGGCGCGGCCAGTACGCCGACGCCCTGCGCTATACCCGCCGCCTGCTGCAGCTGGCCCCGTGGAGTGAGCAAGCCCACCGCCAAGCGATGCGCCTCCTGGCCTGGACGGGCCAGCGCGGTGCCGCGCTGCGACAGTTCGAGACCTGCAAGGCGGCGCTGTGGGAAGAACTGGGCGTTGAGCCAGCGCCGGAAACGGCCGCTCTCTGGCAGCAGATCCGGTGTGGGGCATTGGACCTCCCCCCGCAGTTGCCCACCTTTCTCACCACAGAAGGAGCCAGACACACGGTCGACGCGCCGCTTTTTGTCGGCCGCGAGCGGGAGCTGGCGCGGTTGGGCGAGTTTCTAGCGAGTGTATTGACGGGACAGGGACAGGTGTGCTTTGTCACCGGCGGCCCCGGCAGCGGCAAGACGGCGTTGCTGGACGCCTTTACGCGGCAGGCCATGGCCACCCACCCCGACCTGCTGGTCGCCGGCGGCAACTGCACCGCCTACTCGGACGTGGGCGACCCCTATCTGCCCTTCCGCGACGCAATGGCCATGCTCTCCGGCGATGTGGAAGCCAAATGGGATGCCGGCGCCATCAGCCGCGAGCACGCCCAGCGTCTGTGGGCGGCCTTGCCCATGGTCGCCCAAGCGCTGCTCGACCACGGCCCCCACCTAGTGGACGTGCTGGTGCCGGGTGAGGCGATGCTGTCCCGGGCTATCTTGGCCGAGCCAGCGGGTGCACCCTGGCTGCCACGACTGCGGGCTCTCGTCCGCCGCTCGGGGTCAAGTGCCAGAGCGATGAAGCAACGAGATCTCTTCCAGCAGGTCACCGAGGTGCTGCACGCCGTGGCGCAGGAACAACCGGTGCTCCTGATCCTGGATGACATCCAATGGGCGGACGTTGCATCTGTCAGCCTCCTCTTCCATCTGGGGCGGCGGCTGGCTGGTGCAGACAACCGGATCTTGATCGCCTGCGCCTACCGCCCCGAGGAGGTGGCGATAGCGGATAGCCTTGCATCCCTGGAACGACAGCGCTACGCCACGACTGCGGGGCCCATTGCGCGCCACTCGCTGGCGCAGGCCCTGAGCGAGTTCAAACGCATCTACGGCGATGTGTGGGTAGAGCTGAGCCGGTCGGATGGGATCGAGCGCCGTAGGTTCATGGACGATCTCCTGGACACCGAGCCCCACCGGTTGGCGGATGGATTCCGGGCCGCTCTATACCACCAGACGGAGGGCCATCCCCTGTTCACCATCGAGCTGCTGCGAGCGATGCAGGAGCGCGGCGATCTACGGCTAGACGGCGAGGGCTATTGGGTCGAGGGACCTGAGCTGAACTGGGAAGCGCTTCCCGCCCGGGTGGAGGCGGTCATCGCCGAGCGCATCGCCCGCCTCGATCCAGAGTTGCAAACGATTCTCTCGGTCGCCAGCGTGGAAGGGGAGGTCTTCACTGGACAGGTTGTTGCCCAGGTGACAGAGATGGAAGAACTGCAGACGCTGCACCGCCTGTCGGAGGACCTGGAGCGGCGGCACCGGCTGGTGATAGAACAGGAAGAGGTGCGTACCATTCAGGGGCGCGCTGCCCGCTACCGGTTCAGAC
>JASFOV010000557.1:0-3423 GCA_050116355.1 Anaerolineae bacterium | reverse complement strand
GGGTCTGCCGGCCCACCTCATCGGTGACTTGGACCGGTGCTTTCTCCCAGTTGATCTCCATTGCGCGCTTGGCGATCTCCTCGCCAATGATGGCGTTCATGTTACCTTCAGTCAGCCCCTTGTCCAGCAGCTCGCTCACCGCCGTGCGGGCTTGCTCATAGTCCTCAAATAGACAGAATATCGTCTTCATCCCAGATCCTCTCTTCCCTGAGTCGCGTTTGTCATCGTCTCTCGTTCATCAATGGTTCTCTCTACCTTCTCTGTCAGCTTTGGCGAACCGGTCTTACCATCCATCCGGATCACAGGCTCGCCCCTTCCAACCGTACCGTCTGAATGGGATACGGCAGGTCGATCTCTTCTCGTTCTGCCGTCTCCTTGATGGCCTGCACCGCACGTGAGTGGACTTGGAACAGGTCTTCGGACTCTTGATTGACCCAGAACCGGGCTACCAGACCCACGGTCGAATCTCCCAGATCCTCAGCGAGCAGGCTCGGTTCAGGCTCTTCCAGGACGCCGTCCAGCGCCTGGATCGCCTGCAAGAATGCCTCGCTGGCATGGTCTACGTCCTCGTCATAGCCTAGCCCAATCCGGACCGTGCGCCGCCGTAGGGGCAGATCCGAGTAGTTGGTGATGGCATTGGCTAAAACGTCGATGTTAGGCAAGATCACCTTCTCCCCGTCCAAGCTTTTGATCACGGTATCCCGGATGCTGATTTCCAACACCGTGCCGGTATAATCCGCTACTTCCACAACGTCCCCTAGATCGAAGGGTTGTTGGACCAGCAACAGAATACCGGCGACAAAATTGCGGGCGATATCCTGCAGTGCAAAGCCAATCGTGATGCCGGCAATGCCCAGTCCGGCCACAAAGCCAGTCACGTCAAAGTTGACTTGGTCGAGCGCCAGAACCGTACCCAACACCAACACACCCCAACGTGTCAGCCGAGATATTAGGCTCAGCGTCTCAAGATCATCAATCTTGGACTGGGCAGAGCGCCGCGCCCACCGCGCCGCAACGGATGACAGCAACAAAGTCGCTACAAAGATGACTAGTGCTGCGATCAATCGCGGGATAAACCGTAGGACTTGCTCAATCAATGTTTGAAATGGTGCACCAAGATCCATCAGACGTCCTTTGTATCCGACTAGATAGCTATTGTCTTGTCAGACGGCCATGTCCTGACGCTCGCGCGCGCAATCGATGCACAGCCGCGTCTGCGGCAGGGCTTCCAGCCGCTCCGGATCAATGGCCTGGCCACAGGACTCACAAATCCCGTAGGTGCCCGCGCCCAGTCGTTCCAAGGCCTCCTCCAGCTGGGCGATCCGCGTCTCCATCTCCTCCCGGAGTGCCAGGTTGAGCTCCCAGCGGACAATGAGCGGGTCGCCCTTGCCCAGGCCATAGTCGCCCTTTGTCTCCAAGCGCTCGTCCAACTGTGCCAGATCTCCGCGAACTTGCTGCAGTTGTCGCTCTAAACGTTCTTGTATTGTCTCCATAAAACGCCTCCGAAACCTAGGTCTGAAGCGGCCTGCTAGGCATTGGCAAGGCCAAGCAGACGACGCACTCGCTTACGGTCCACCTTTGCGACTGGCTGATCTTTGTCGAAAGAACGTCGAACCCGTTTTGATCGGTTGCGACGCTTATGGCTGCGCCGGGCCTTGAGTAGGCGTAGCTTGCCGGTACCTGTAATCTTGAACCGCTTTGCGGTTGCTTTGTGTGTTTTTATCTTGGGCATCGTCTATTCCTCAATCTCCTATCTATTCACAAATCGGCGGACGACATACTCTCAATCTGTCGCCCGATTGTCGTTCTGTTCCCGTTCACACTGAGTGGCTTCCCATCTTGCTAGAAACATCCAATCTAGCCTCTAGCTGGGCTGCTCGGCTACAGAGTATCGCAACCAGATCATCCAAAGAGAGACCAGACACAGTCTGCTCCGGGTGTCCCGGACACTTGACCCGGGCTTGGCTACCGTCAGCCGCCACACCGAAAAGGCAGATCAGCGGGTACTCGCTGAGAAGGACCTCGAGAACAGGTGGCAATGCCCCGTTCGGCCAGAGAGAGACAATCACCCACTCGGCCTTGGTCTCCCTGAGTCGTGTCAATAGCTCCGTCGGATCGGCTATTTCATCCACAACCTGCAGTCCAGGAACCTGGGCAAGTGCACGCCTCAACATTCCTCGCAGCAAGCGCGGCTCGTTTGCCACTATCACTCGAGTCGGTTTCATGGCGAGTATCTCCTTGAAAATCCCTGGCTGCCAGCCCTCACACTCCAAAAAGCCGGCAACGCGTTTCTGCCAGTGACCTGGTCAGCCACTGTCCTACATATAGCATAGCAGAAACCCCGTACGCTGTCTATGTATCGGGATATGGATCAGGGATATATCTTTGGATACACTTTTGGGGATGGAGGAGAGCCACCGGCCGCGTCATCTGGGGAGCAACGCATCAGATCCCAGGGATCCAAAAAGTCAGGGGGGATGGTTTACGACAAACCCTGGTCAGCTCAAGCCGAGCCTACCAAGCCTATCTACTCGCCTACCTCTTCTTATTCAAGGAGTGGCAGGTAGGCAGCGGCATCTTGGCGGCTACCGACGTCCAGCTTCTGCAGGATGTTGTGGACATGGTTCTTGACCGTGCCCACCTCAATGATGAGACGATCGGCGATCTCTTGATTGGTAAGACCTTCACCAATCAACTCGAGGATCTCACGCTCCCGGGGTGTCAGCGCTGCATCTTCGTGCAGCCCGGATTCGACCTCCGAATACAGTTGGGCGTACTTGGTCACACGGGCCATGAGCGCGGCGACTATCTCTGGGGAGACGTCCGCCTTGCCCTGGTACGCAGTCCGGATGCGCCGCACCAGGTCTTCCACCGAGTCATCCTTGGCCACATAGCCGTCGGCGCCGGCTTCCACGTACTTGAGGACCCGCGCTTTCGAAATGGTCAAGCCAAAGGCAAGGATCTTGACTGCCGGATAGCTTTCAACAACAGCTGTGGTTAGTTCCAGGGCCCCACCCTGCGGCAACCTGGGACTCACCAGCAACACATCCGTGTCAGCCATCCGGGCCAACGCCCCATCGGGTGTCGTGGCACATCCGACCACCTCGATATCGGACTCGTCTTCCAATATCGCAGCGACGATATTGCCAATCAGTTGGATCTCGGTCACCAAGAGCACACGGATCATGCTCGGATTTCCCCCTCTTACGCGCGCCGGACCGCCGCTCAGAAACAAGGGAACAGAGGTCCGAGTCTTGACCCATTATACCGTCTCTTCCGCGGGAAAGCAAGCATATGCCCTTGGAAAATGGGCGGCTGCAGAGTCTCCAATTGCTGGCACCCAGCCAGTAGCTGGGCGCTGAAAGCAACCGGACCCCTAGCTCCGCCGACCTACTCTCGACTCTCAACCAGCCCTTTCGCCCA
>JASFOV010000556.1:0-3428 GCA_050116355.1 Anaerolineae bacterium | reverse complement strand
GCTGCACATCGCCCATGGCCACACCCAGTTGCAGCCCGACGATCTGGTGACGGTTTTTGCGGCAGATGAGTGCTTTTCCGAGGTGCAAAGGCGGTTGGCTGGAGAGACAGCTGCGGAATAGAACTTGAAGATCACGTATCGCCTGAGGAGATTCCCGGTCGAAACCACACTGGATCAAATACTAGCCGTCGTCTGATCACAATCCGATCGATCTGAAGGCATCACCTTGGAGAGGAAGGCGACAGATTCTTGGAGGTACACATGTCGAAAGACAGCGCTGTATCTAGTCAGTCAATGAAAGACAAGACGTGTATCGTGACCGGCGCCAATGTGGTCATGCTGTGCCGCAGTCAGGAGAGAGGTGAGGTCGCTCGGGTCGAAATCCAGGAGCGGAGCGGCAACGCAAACGTGGAACTCATCGCACCGCTGTTGGGCCTGCCCTTTGCAGGCCCAAGCCTACGCCAAAAGCTCAAATAGCCCGGCCCATAAGATCTTGAGGAGGACTTTGTCATGACAGAGTTAGGTAAACGCATTCAGCAAGCTGATTGGAAGAAAGAGAAACACGTACCCGTTATCGAGGCGCCGGATCAGGTGCAGGCCGACGAGTTGTTTGAGGTCAAGGTCACCCTGGGCAAAGAAGTTGCCCATCCCAACACTACCGAGCATCACATCAGTTGGATCACCCTTTATTTCCAGCCGGAGGGAGTCAAGTTTACCCACCAGGTGGGCCATTTTGAGTTCTCGGCCCATGGTGAAGCCACCACGGGCCCCAATACAGGACCCGTCTACACCCACCACGAGGCGAGCACCTCGCTCAAGATCAACAAACCCGGCACGCTGTATGCCCTGGCCCTGTGCAACATACACGGGCTGTGGGAGAGCAGTAAGGCCATCGGCCTCAGCTAGAGACGCCCGGTGCAGACCCCAGTCGCTTAGGCAAAGCGGTTGGGTCTGCACCGTACCTGAAACGCAAACAAGGGACAAAAGAATGCAGGGCAGAGGGGTTTGACTCTGAGCAAACCCCCGGCAGCCAATCTACCAATCAGCCCCCACGGTGCCGGCATGAGCGCACAGACCAAGGGGACGTCAGTGGCTTGTCGGCCAGAAAGTCAGCAGCGAGTACACCGTTTGCCATCGCCCGCGTGATAGGGTAGAATCTGCTGGAAGGAAATCTGGGGTGCTACTGCGATCTTTGCGCTGACAGAGGAGGGAGCGGATGCCTTCTGCACACATTTTGCTAGTGGATGATGACGCCCTTTTGCGCCGCAGTTTGGTTCTGAATCTGGAAGAGGCAGGCTATCGGGCCAACGCCTCCGCGACCGCCGAGGAGGCGCTGGACTTGGCCACACAGGATCGTCCCGACCTGATCCTACTGGACATTGGCCTGCCCGGCATGGACGGGCTCGATGCGTTGCGCCATTTCCAATCCCGTATCGGGGTGCCGGTCATCTTTCTCACCGCGCGCCGGCGAGAGTTGGATGAGATACTTGGGCTAGAACTCGGAGCCGACGACTATATCACCAAACCCTTCGACAAGGACGTGCTTCTGGCCCGGATCAAGACCGTCTTGCGACGTGTTGCCCGGACCGAAGCAGCTGTCCGGGCTGAGAAAGAGGAGGAGCCCTTGGTCGTGGGCGACCTGGTGGTCGACACCGCCGCTCACAGCGTCACCGTTGCAGGACGGCCCATCGAGCTGACCCCTCTCGAGTTCGACCTGATACACGTCCTGGCCGAGCATGCCGGTCAGGTCTTGTCGGTAGACGATCTATTGGACCGTGTGTGGGGAGAGGAGTACGTCGGCCAACCGCAGGTCGTGTACGTGCACATTCATTGGCTGCGCGAGCGGCTGGAGGAGGATTCCCAGAACCCACTCCGTATCGTCACTGTACGCGGCGTGGGCTACAAGCTGGAGCCTGTGGAGGGCTGATGCTGCGTACCCTGCGCTCGCGCTTTGTGCTCAGCCACGTCCTGCCCCTAGCCATCATTATCCCAGTGATGGGCATTGCGCTCATCTATGTACTGGAAACCCAGGTGTTGCTGGACGTACTATCCCAGGAATTGGAAGGACAGGCCCTGCTGGCGGCCAAGATTGCTGCCAGTCGACCTGAGATTTGGCAAGAGCCCGAGCAAGCCCAGGCATTTGTGGCCAAAGTAGGGACGGATGTGGGCACGCCCGTCATGCTCCTGGATGCCCGGGGCCACTTGCTTGCGTCCACCGAGCCCGGCGACGCGGAGCGCCTGGACCACACCATCCAACTGGCTGGCTGGGCCACTGCTCTTGCCGGAGAGACTAGTGTACGCACTGTCTATAGCCAACAGATGCAGCAGGAGATCGTAGACGTGTTGGTGCCCATCATGGATCAAGAGATGCAGGTCGCCGGCGTCGTCCGCCTGAGCCACCGCTTGACCAACGTGTACGAACAGTTCCTGCGCCAGCGCTATCTCGTCGGTGGGATTCTGCTGGCAGGGCTTCTCTTAGGGAGCGTAGTGGGCTGGGTGCTGGCACTGAATCTGGAGCGCCCCCTACGGGATGTGACCCAAGCAGCATGCCAACTGGCCAGCGGCGAGCAATTGGCCCCCCTCCCTGAGAGAGGGCCCGTGGAGATCCAGAATCTCCTTCATTCTATGAATGTGCTCGTTCAGCGCCTCCTCTCGTTGGAACAGGCACGGCGCCAGTTGCTATCCAATTTGGTGCACGAGCTAGGGCGCCCTTTGGGAGCCTTCCGCTCTGCAACACAAGCCCTGATGGGGCGATCTGGCGAGGATCCAGCCTTACGGCAAGAGCTCTTGGCGGGCATGGACGCGGAGGTGGATCATCTCGGGCGCTTGTTGGATGACCTGGCCGGACTCCACGATCAAGTCTTGGGTGCGCTGGAGTTGAACCAGCAGCCTACGGCCCTAAGCGAGTGGCTGACCCACACACTGCCCCCCTGGCGAGAAGCGGCCCAGGCCAAGGGCTTGGCCTGGAAGGCCGCCATCCCACCCGATCTTCCGACTTTAGACTTGGACCCGGATCGGCTGGCACAAGTCCTGGGCAACCTGCTCAGCAACGCCATCAAGTATACACCTCAAGGAGGCACCGTTTCGCTTGCCGCCGGTGCTGGGGTAGAGGAAGTCTGGATCCGGGTCAGTGACACCGGCCCGGGTATCAGCCCAGATGAGCAAGCTCGCATCTTTGCCCCCTTTTACCGCAGCCAGCTGGACCGTCGCTTCCCACAGGGCATGGGCCTCGGCCTCAGTATCGCCTCCAGCCTTACCGCCGCCCACGGCGGTAGACTGGAACTGGACAGCACTCCGGGCCAGGGAAGCCACTTCACCATCCGGCTGCCTCTCCGTTCCCCAGAAGCGTAGCAAATCCTGGGATTGGCTTCGGGCAAAGTGCAGAAACAAGGCCATCCAACCGGCCATCTCATTCCCCTCGAAGGTGC
>JASFOV010000555.1:0-3432 GCA_050116355.1 Anaerolineae bacterium | reverse complement strand
CCGGTAGCCGTATTTGTCCTTCAGGTGGAGGTGTCCGGCATAGTTGCGGCGCCGCTGCCGGACAAAGTCGCCCACCGTCTCGGGTCCCATGTTATAGACAACCGCGTCGGGCGCATAACGGACTTGCATGCCCCGGCGGATGATGAGCGCCTCGACAAAGGCCTCGTCCATGGCCACATCGGGTGGGATCTGGTCAAAGACTTTGCGAAAGGCGATCAGTTCGCCCAGGCGTGGGATCTCCAGGCAAAGTTGGTGCTCCATCTGGAGGCGCAGGTGCGACAACACACCCACGACGTGGTCCGGGGTGTTGACGGCCACCTTCTGGGCGCCGGTCATCCCCACCGCCGGGTTGCGGAACATGAGTACCATTTTCTCGATGGTATCCTCGCGGGGCAGTGTGTCGCCGCTTTCCAGTACGCAGATCTGGGTGCGGGCATGCTTGAGAAACACATTGATGGCGGATGTTTTGCCCTCGCGCCTCTCCTGTACGCGCAGCTCGATGCGAGGATCGCGGGTCATATACTCCCGCACAATATCCTCCGTGCGGTCGGTGCAACCCGAAGCGACGACGATGATATCGGCGATCTCGACCTCGTAGAGCCTTTGGTCCAGGATGGCCTGCAAGAGCCGGCCGATGTTGGCTTCCTCGTTGTAAGCGGTAATGCCGACGCTACACTTGATCGTATCTTCACTCATAGCTGTACTCTGACAGACGTGGTTGCTGGTCTAGGACGGGCCCTCACGAGCCGACAACGGTGTGCCACGCCATCCGTGCCGTGCGTGGCAGGCGCAGCCACGTCTCCTTGCGCACCAAGGTGCGGGCCACCCGGCTGGGGCGCAAGTAGAAACGGCGGTACGCTTCTTTCCATTTGCGCTCGACCACTTCGGCTGGCAGTTCGGGCATCTCAAACCGGGCTTTGCCCTCAAAGAACACAAAATCGTCCCACGTCTTGGCCAGCATGCGCCCCTGGGCCTTTACCGTCTTGTACATCTCTGTTCCAGGGAACGGTGTGGCAATGGAAAAATTGGCCACGACCGGATCCAGCTCACAAGCGAACTGGATCGTCTCGTCCATCGTCGCTTCGGTCTCTCCGGGCAGACCAATGATGAAAAACCCAATGGTCTCCAGGCCCACGGCCCGCGCTGCCTGGAATGCCGAGCGGACCTGGTCGAGCGTAAGCTGTTTGTCCACGACTGTGTCCAGGATCTGCTGGTTGCCACTCTCTACGCCAAAGGCGGCGCGCAGGCAGCCGGCCGCCTTCATGGCGCCGAGAACCTCTTCGTCGGCCAGGTTGGCGCGGATGCCATTGATCATGATCCACGGCACGCGATTGAGACCCTCATCGACCAGCTGTTGGCAGATGGCCAGCACCCGCTTGCGATCGATGTTAAAGGAATCGTCCAGCACCCCAATTTCGGCGACCTGCAGCTCTTCCACCAGCCAGCGCCACTCCGCAACCACACTCTCTACCGAGCGAGCTCGCCAGCGCCGTGGTCCGATCTGCGAGCAATAACTGCAGCGATAGGGACAGCCCCGTGAAGTCAAGATGGGCAGGCTAAGGCCGTCCACCTGGTCGACGGTGGGCTGTAGGTTGGTATAGCGGTCCAGTTTGAACAGATGCCAGGCAGGGCGAGGCATGTCGTTGAGGTCTGCAACCGGTATCGGGACCCGGTCGGCTGTGCTCACCAGATCCCCGTTCGTTTTTTGGTACGTAATCCCCGGGATCGAGTCGTAGCCATGTAGCCAGGCAAGGTCGCCATCTTGATCACTCGTTTGCTGGCGGTTGGTCGCCTGCCACAGGTTGAGCAAGTCTACCCACGTGGCTTCACCCTCGCTGCGGACCACCATGTCCACAGACGGTTTGGCCGCCGACTCTTCGGGCAGGGAAGTCGGGTGCGGGCCGCCCAGGACCACTCGCGCAGGGCTATGGGCCCTGACCAGCCGGGCGTCGCGCCACGCAGCAGTGATCTGGGTTGTATTGGCGGTGATGCCCACCACGTCGGGCGCGAACTCACGCAACGCTGTCTCCAGCGGAGTGTCTTCCACGTCACCATCGTATACCCGGACCTGCTGGCCTTGCTGCTCCGAGACGGCGGCCAGATAGGCCAGTCCCAGCGGCGGTGAGGTCCGCGTATCAATAGGCAATTTCGATTTGGGATTTACCAGCAGAATGCGCATAGTCGTATTTGGTGCAAACCCTCTAGGCCGCGAGCGGCTGATTTGAGGTTGCATTATACCGCAAAACCGAAGCTGTCCCAAATCAGCGCGGCTGCAGGATGGCGGATGTACGCGGTTGTTATTGCACAACTTACCAATTTATTAAGGTGATAAATATTGACGAAATGTGAAAAATGTGGTAGGATATGGACACTCTTGTCATGCACACCCTTTGGAGGTAAAACGTTATGGATTCTCTCATCCCCCGGCCCGATAGTCGACCCTTTCCTCTTGGAAACCCACGCCCGCCGCTGTGGCGCTCGTTCCTGGCGGTCCTGCTGACGGTGTTCCTAGCTGGCCCCGGCCTTGCTTCCGTCGCCGCCCAGGGGACGCCTGGCGCAGACCCGGCCAATGTCCAGGCCAGCGGCGAATACCAGTGCTTCTATCCCGTCGCTGACGCCTATGTGTCCAACGTCGATCCAGATACCAACTATGGCGGTGAACAGAGCCTGGTCGTCCAGCACACAGATGTTGGCGAGACGATCAAGAGCACGTTCTTGCGCTTTGACCTGAGCCCGATTCCCAGCGACTCGGTGGTCCTTTCCGCGGAGCTGGAACTGTATCTGACCCAGGCTTCGGCCGAAGCTGCCTACCAGCTGAATCGGGCCACCGGCCCCTGGCAGGAGTTTACCCTTACGTGGAATTCGGGGCCCAGTGCTGGCGGGAATTTCGACAGCCCGACCCATGACGAAACGGTCGGATGGAAGTCGTGGAACGCCCTGCAGCCTGTGGCCGACTGGGTGAGCGGCGCGGCGAACAATTACGGCTTTGTCATTTCCACCGGGCTGCTGGATGCGCCAAGCCCCTTTGCCTCGCGCGAGGCAGGGCAGAACACCCCTCGTCTCTGTGTGGAATGGGTCGAGGGGGGCAACCCGACTGACCTATTGGTGACGGGGCTGGAGGTGACGCAATCGATCCAGGATCTCAACAACAGCGTGCGACTGGTGGCCGGCAAGCGCACCTTTGTCCGCCTCCACGTGCAAGCCACTGACGCCCCGTACCGCACCTTCGCTACACTGTCCGTGACCTGTGACGACTTTGGCCGCATCCTGTTGCCCGTGAATCCGGGGACCACTGGTTACATCGTTGTCGAACCAGCGCCTAGCCGCAATGTGCAGAACCACGCGTTTCTTTTTGAGCTGCCGTCGGACTGCACGGACGAGGCGGAAACCATCATGGTATCCGGCCACCTCAACCCCAGCACGGCTTGGCGC
>JASFOV010000554.1:0-3440 GCA_050116355.1 Anaerolineae bacterium | reverse complement strand
GTCGGTCATCGGCTGTTTGGGCCTCGCCGAGGAGATTCTGGATGACGGGACTGAGGTGCGTCGTTACCTGGAAATCGCAATGGAGGAGTTGGAGCGCGCTGCCGGTATCGTGACCCAGCTCCGGGACTTGAGCCGTGACACCAGGACAAAGAAGAAGGAGCCTACCGATCTCAATGTGTTCCTGGAAAAGACCCTGATGTTGACCCAAAAACAGTGCCAGAATCGAGGGGTTGACGTTGAATGGAGGCCCAGCACCGATCTGCCACCTGTTCCTTTGGTACTCGACCGCATGCAGCAAGTATGCCTGAATCTAGTCCTGAACGCCGTTGAAGCCATGCCCCGGGGCGGCCATCTGCGGGTGAGCACTTCGGTCACCGGCCAGCCACAGGGCGTGCGCATCCGTTTTGCCGACACGGGGGTGGGGATCGCGCCCGACACACTACCGCAGATCTTTGAGCCTTTCCACAGCACCCGCCGCGAGGGTCTGGGACTGGGCTTGTATATCAGCAAGAAAGTCATTGACGATCATGGCGGGCAGATTGAGGTGGAGAGCCAGGTGGGCGAGGGCACCACATTCACTGTTTGGCTGCCTGTCTAGCACGGTGCCTGCCTGGGTGCAACCGGGGCGACATCCTTGGGTTGTCCATCGCTTGGAAAGGCCCCCGACTACTGCGGCAAGTACGGAGGAGAGATGTCCGAGGTAATACGCACCCTAGTCGTGGATGACGAAGAGAGAATTCGCTTCTTCCTTATCGAAACCCTCGAACGGGTTGGGCACATTGTGACAGCGGTTGCTAACGGCGAGGAGGCTCTCGATCTCCTGCAAGATACGGCTTTTGACCTGGCCATCTTGGACCTCAAGCTGGGCGGACCGGTAGATGGCCAGCGTGTACTGGAGGCCATCCGCTGGCGCTGGCCAGCAATGGTGGTCATCATGCTGACCGCCCATGGTTCGCTGGAGTCGGCTGTGGAGGCCATCCGTGAAGGGGTGGACGGTTACTTACTCAAGCCAGTGCGGCCTGCAGAGGTGCGCCAGGCCGTTGAGGAGGCAATGTACCAACGCCAGAAGCTCTTGGAGGCGGAGCAAAGGGCGGAAAGCGGTCATATCTTGCGGCGAGGTCCCTTTAGCGTCGACTTGGAACGTCACGAAGCCACCTACGATGGACGGAAACTGGATTTGTCCCCTCGAGATTTCAAGCTATTGCTGCACCTGATGCAGAATGCGCCGCAGGTGGTCGGTCCCAAGGAGCTAGTGCGGGTGGTGCGCCAGTACGAGCCTGATCACATGCACGAGGCCCGCGAGATCATCAAATGGTACATTCACCGCTTGCGAAAGAAGGTGGAACCGGACCCCTCCAATCCGCGCTATATTGTCAACGTTCGCGGCGTCGGCTACCGCTTCGCCGACTAGACTGATCGATGTAGAACATCCACTGGTGCCCTGAGGATAGATTGGTCCGGCACCGGTTCACCGGTCAAGAGGTTCCAACCAAAATCCAACTCTGTCCAACCAAGCACAGAAGCAGCCCCAACCGCTGTCAGCGGTTGGGGCTGCTCTCTTCTGCTACAATGAAGATGGATGCAAACTTTGTATGCCGCGTCGATTTTGGGAGCTTGAGGACGAGTGGTATGGAATATGACAATGAAGATGCAGGAGAAGGCAGGTGACCAAGCCCAAGCGCATTCTGATCGCTGATGATGATCCCCGGGTCCTCCTCATCTTGCGCACCGCTCTGGAGCGCATGAACAAGGGATATCGGATCGCTACAGCCCAGGATGGCGTAGAAGCACTGGTCAAAGCTCGGGATGGCTCCTTCGATCTGGTCATCTCCGATGTGCGGATGCCCGGTCTCGATGGCGTCGAGCTTGCCCAGGCGATCCGTGCCTTCGACGTAGACATCGCCATCGTCTGGATCACCGCTTACGGTTGTCTAGGACTGCAAGCTGAGAGCGAACGATTGGGGATCTATCGCTGCCTGGACAAACCGTTGCGGATCGACGAGATCCGGCAGGCGGCGCGAAAAGCATTGGGGGAGCCAGTGGGCTCCAGTAGAACAGACGAACACGGAGGAACGGAAGATGGAACTACTGAATAAGAAGATTGCGATCCTGGCGGAAGACAATTATGAAGACCTGGAGCTGTGGTATCCGCTCCTACGGATGAAGGAAGCGGGAGCTGAGGTGTCTGTCGTCGGCATGACCGGCGTCCAGGCCTATCAAAGCAAGCATGACTACTCGGTCCGGGTGGACATTGCGGCCAGCGCTGCACTAGGTGAAGATTTTGACGCTGTCATTATTCCCGGCGGTTATGCGCCCGACCGGATGCGACGCCATCCGCCCATGCTAGATCTAGTGCGGCGGATCAATGAGCGCGGGGGGATCGTGGCCATGATCTGTCACGCTGGATGGGTGCCCATCTCGGCCGGCATCGTTGAGGGCAAGAAGGTCACCTCCACGCCGGCGATCAAGGACGACCTTATTAATGCTGGTGCCCAATGGATCGATCTCGAGGCAGTGCAAGATGGCAATCTGATCAGTTCTCGCGGACCGGACGATCTGCCCGCATTCTGCCAGGCGATCATCACTGCCCTGACCCGGAAAGATGTGCAGCAGGCATCCGAAGGCGACATCTCTGACTGAACAGTCTTGCTATCGCTGAGGATAGAATACGATGGGAGCCAGGATCCGCATTCTCCTCGTCCCTCAGACCCAGCTCGTGTGCCAGCTGCTAGCAGTCGTCTTGCAGGGCGAGGCGGATATGGAGGTAGCCGGCTGTGCGACGTCAGTTGATGAGGTACTGGTGCGGGCCCATAGGTCGGAGGTGATTTTGGTCGATGCCCGGCGGGCCAGCAGCGAGGCGCTCGCAGTTGTGCGCGCCGTAACCAGCCGCCAATTGTCGATTAGGGTCTTGGCCCTAGGCTTGGCTGAGATGGAAGGGCAGATCATGCAATACATCCAGGCCGGCGCCAGTGGCTACCTGCTCGGGGATGACTCGATCGATGACCTGCTGGAGCGGATCCGGGATGCTCATAGCGACCAGGTTCTAGTCTCGTCCGGCCAAGCATTGTACAACGGCGAAAGGGCGCGACCACCTGGCGAGCGCGACAGTGCCCTCGGGCCTGGTACCAGATCTGAAGAGGAGGGACAGAGTGGCTACAAAGCAAGAATATCAGAACGAGATGGAAGCGCGGCTCAAAGATCTGGAGACCCAGATCGATGAGTTGATGACAGAGGCAACCCAGTCGGACTATGACGAGTATCTCACGGACATACGCTCCAAGCAGGAGAATGCCAGAGCCAAGCTGGCAGAACTGGAGGGGGCTGGTGGCGAGTCCTGGTTGGCTTTGAGAACCGAGGTGCACCAGGCGGTCAGTGACGTGGAGAACGCACTGTTCGTGATAAAGTCTGATTCGGAGTAGCCTGAACAAAGAGGGGCCCAT
>JASFOV010000553.1:0-3446 GCA_050116355.1 Anaerolineae bacterium | reverse complement strand
GATGCTAACCCACGAGAACCCCAAACAGATCGCCCCCGATACCGAACCAGAGCAGCTTCTGCCGGCCATCCAGGAGATCTACCCACCCGAGAAAGAGGCATTGGGCGCCGTAGCCCTGGAACTGAGTCTAGCCCGCTACCAGGCGGTACTATTCGACATGGGTTACACCCTGATCCACTTTGAGCCGGCTCAGACGCTCATCGCCCAAGAAGCCCTACGGGCTGCCGGGGCGGAGCGCTCCGTGGCCGAGATCGAGGCCGCGGTGCAAAAGGTGTGGGGCACCTACTACCGGGACGCCGCTACAGTCACCTTTCCCGCCACTGAAGCGCACGATCGCCAAGCCGAGAAAGACCTGAAGCGGCGACTGCTGACCGCGTTAGGTGTGGAGGCCGATGAGCGCACCCTACAGACCTACACCACCGCCATCGAGACAGCCTTCAGCCAGGATGATGTGATCCGTCCTTACCCCGAGGTGGAGGAGGTGCTCACCAGTCTAGAGGCACTAGGCTACCGGTTGGGCATCATCTCCAATTGGAGCTGGGACCTGCGCGATCGAGTTCGCCAGGCAGGCTTGGACACCTATTTTGAGATCGTATGGGCTTCGGCTTACGCGGGCTGCAACAAGCCCCATCCCGACATCTTTCAGCAGGCGCTGGCCCAGCTGAACCTGGCACCGGCGCAGGCTCTCTATGTAGGTGATAGGTACGATCACGATGTGGTGGGCGCACGCAATGCGGGTGTAGATGCGGCGCTACTGGATCGGGACGGGACAGCCCCGGACGTGGATAGTCCCGTTATCTCTGACCTGTGGGGGGTCTTTCAGCTTCTGAAGTGAACCTCGGCCGTAGAATCCCGCCAGGGGACAGATATCTTGGCCTGGCTTACGAGCCAGGCCAAGACGCTATTCACACCGCCGCGACAGTTCGCGCACGGCCTCGTGCGGCCCCATGAGTGTCATCAGATCGCCGATCTGCAGCTGAGTGTGACCCCGTGGATAGAGCACATCCCCATCCCGGCGGATGAGCACAATGAAAGCCCCCTCGGGCAGCTCCAGCTGCTGCAAGGGTATGCCGGTCAAGTCAGGACATCCCAATCGTACCTCACTGATTTCATGCTCATCATCGAGATCGGTCATGAGCGCCGAAACGCTGGGGAACAGCAACAAGTACTCCAGTTCGACCACTGGCGACAGGCTGGGATTGATGACCGGCACCGACAAGGTGGTAAAGGGATCCATCTGGGTTGCATCATGCACCCGCGAGATCACACGCTCCAGGCACACCTCATTGCGCAGAAAACGACTTACCTTCAGGTTCCGCTCATCTTCGGGCAAGAGCACCGCTACCGCCTGGATCCGCTCTGGCTCCAGCGTTTCCCACGTTTGCGGATCCAGGGGATCTGCCTCGAGGATGGGTAGATCCATCTCGACCGCCGCGGCGATGTGCTTGGGCTGGTCGTCGACGAGGATGACCTCCTCTTCGTGGCCCAAGATACGCCTGGCCAGCAGCCGGGCCGACCGGCCGGCGCCCACGATCACAAATTTGTGATGATCAACCGCCAGTTTTGGCGCGAACCGGTTGAAGAGCAGCGGAGATATCGTGCAGGTAACGATGGCCATGAGAATAATGGCCGAATTGGTTGCGTCCGTGATAATGCCCAGATTTAGACCAATGGCGGCCACGGCGATTTCCAAGCTCAGGTGAGAGGAAAGGAGAACTCCGCCCGACAGCGTCTCCCGCCAGGAAAAGTTGATCCGCAAGAAAAGGCCGGCTACAATCTTGATGGCATAGGCTAGCCCCAAGAGCACCGGGACCAGCAGCAAGGTCTGAGACGACTCGAACACTGCGGCCAGGTCAAAGCGCACCCCAACCATAATGAAGAAAATGGGAATAAAGAATGCATAGCCAATGACATCCAAGCGGTGGTATAGGTCCGACGCCCCCCGCCTGGCCAGCAAGGAGATGAGCGCGCCCCCCAGAAAAGCGCCGAGGATCATCTCCACCCCCAGCCCTTGGGCCAGGGCGATGAAAACCATCCCGATAGCGAACGCGCCGCGCACATCGATCTGGGACGTGGCCTGGGAGAGAGTTTCCAGAAAGTTGATACCGGGTAGCCGGCGGCGTGCGATACGAGCGAGCCGATAAGCCGAGCCGAATACGCCAAAGAGCAGCAGGACCAGCAGCACATCGAGGGACAGGCCCTCTGTGTTGATCAACACATAGACACTAACCAGAAGCATTGTGGCAAAATCGGCAATGACCGACATTACGAGCAGGACTTGGCCGTAGCTGTGGCCCAACAGATCCTGTTCCTTTAGAACAGGCACCACGACGCCAAGGGAGGTCGTAGCCAAAATCATGGCCATCAAAATGAGATCATCAGATGTGTTCAGTTGATGCAGCAGCCAGCCGCCCAACAGAGCAAGAACCACAGTCAGTGCAAAGCTCAAGAGGCCGAGTCCCAGCGGATTGCTCAGCCGCTCCCGCCAAGAGCCACGCCACGCCCCGGCCCGGGGCAGGACTGCCTCAAAATCGATCTCCAGCCCGGACAGGAACATCAAATAGGCAAAGCCCAATAGCGACAAGACCTCAAGGATAGGATCGTGCTCGCCGACCAGTTGCAGCCCGCTGTCACCAATAACGATGCCGGCCAGGATCTCGCCGACGACCACTGGCAAGCTCAGGCGTTTGAAGCGCGTCAGCACAAATGGCACCAAGAATGCCAGTAGGGCGACGATCATGAGCGGGACAAAGGACATATGTTCTTCCATAAAGCTTCCTTATTGATTCAGGTTTTGCCCTTGCGCAGGGATTTGAGTATAGCACAGGTCAGGAGAGGGGTCAATCGATCTCACGGACAGAGGACGCAACCACCAAATCTCTGAGAACCCGGGGCGACGGCCGGCATGCTTCTTTGCAGGTGTAGGCCCCCAAAAACACAGGCTCCTGTACCAGGAGCCTGTAGAGCGGGTGATGGGATTCGAACCCACGACAGTCTGCTTGGGAAGCAGATACGCTACCACTGCGTCACACCCGCACATGCCCAGCTATTATAGCCAAAAGGAGCGGGAAAGTCAAGTGTCACCCAAACAGCGACAGCCCAGTGATCCACCACAACTGGATCGGGACTAACCATCGTCATCACGGCGAAAGTCGACAAAGCGATAGCCAACACCCCGCTCGGTCAAAATATAGCGTGGGTTGCTGGTATCAGGTTCAATCTTTTTCCGCAAGTAGGTAATGTACAGGCGCAACAGACCGGTCTCTTCGCGGTATTCGTAACCCCATACCTTGGACAGGAGCATTTCGTGGGTCATAACCCAGCCGGCGTTGTTGACCAAGTGGTAGAGCAGGCGATACTCGGTCGGGCGCAGGCGAATCGGCTCACCGTCGACAATGACCTCGCGCTGGCGAAAATCGATCTGGAGATGATCGTCGATGCGCAGG
>JASFOV010000552.1:0-3463 GCA_050116355.1 Anaerolineae bacterium | reverse complement strand
ACGGCACGTACCTCGTCCTTGAAAAGAAAGTGCAAAGGTTCGACCAATTCCAAGTCCATGTCGTCCGGTAGACCCCCGACATTGTGATGGGTCTTGATCCGGTGGGCGCCCGGTCGTCCCGTTCCTGCGCTTTCGATGACGTCAGGATAGATGGTGCCCTGAGCCAGAAAATCGAAATGACCCAGCCGTTGCGCCTCAGCTTCAAAGATGCGCACGAACTTTTCGCCGATGATTCGCCGCTTCTGCTCCGGCTCGGTGACGCCGGTCAAGGCCGCCAAGTATTCCTCTACGGCATGGACGGCCACCAAGCGCATCCCTTGCTCGCGCTCGAAGGTCTGGATCACCTGTGTGGCCTCGTTCTGGCGCAGCAGCCCGTGATCGACAAAGATGCAGGTAAGTTGCTCGCCGATAGCCTCGTGGACCAGGGTCGCTACCACGGCCGAGTCGACGCCACCCGACAAGGCGCACAGCACCCTGCCCTCTCCGACCTGGTGCCGGATCGATCGGACCGTCTGGCTCACAAAATGGGCTGGTGTCCAAGTACCGTGTAACCCGCAGACCTGGAAGAGGAAATTATGGATGATGTCAGTACCACGCGGGGTATGGATGACTTCGGGATGAAACTGCAGGCCAAAGAGCCGGCGCCCGGGATGGGCCATGGCGGCGATGGGCGAATTGTCGGTCTGAGCCACCACCACAAAGCCGGACGGCAATTTCTCAATCCGGTCACCGTGGCTCATCCACACCTGCAGGGCAAAGGGTACCTCCTGAAACAGGGGGCAGCCCAGATCGGTGATCTGCAACAGGGCCGGCCCATACTCACGGCGACTCGCGGGCGCTACTTTGCCTCCCAAGTTGTGGGCCAGCAATTGCATGCCATAGCAGATACCAAGTACAGGCTGGCCGCTGGCCAGGACGTACTCGGGAAGCTGGGGCGCATCAGGACCATACACACTGTTGGGCCCGCCGCTCAGGATGAAGCCTTGCGGTTTGAGGGCCAGTACTTCTTCGGCGGGGGCATCATAGCGGAACAGTTCGCAGTAGACATGGGCCTCTCGCACGCGCCGGGCGATCAATTGGCTGTACTGCGAGCCAAAATCCAGGATGACGATCGTCTCCTGTGCGGATCCCTTTTGCGAGACCAGATCGCGGTCAGCGGCTGGCTGAGACACAGCGCCTCTCACTCAGCAAACAAAAACTGCCCGTTTGACATGTCGGCGATGGTGACCAGTGCATGCAGCGGTACACCCAAGTCCTCCAAGTCCTGGCGCCCTCCCTCGAACCCCTTTTCGATCAGTGCTCCAATACCCACCAGTTCGGCCCTAGCGTGCTGCACGATGCGCACCAAAGCGCGGATAGTCTGACCACTTGCCAAAAAGTCATCGATGATTAGGACCTTGTCCTCTGGGCGCAAAAACTCCGGAGAGCACATCAAAAAGACAGAAACCCCCTTGGTATGCGAGGGGGCTGCTTCGACATAGACGGGCTCGGTCATGGTCACGGGCTTGGTCTTGCGGGCATAGACGAGGGGAATGTCCAGCGCTAGGGCGGTGGTCAGGGCTGGTGCGATGCCCGAGATCTCAGCTGTCAGAATCTTGGTGGCTCCACAACTGGCAAAGGCCGCTGCCAACTCGTGACCGGCTTCGAGCATCAGGTGCGGGTCAACTTGGTGGTTGATAAAGCTGTCCACCTTGAGAATCCCATGACCCAGGTTCTCTCCACTGTGCAGGATGCGCTGCTTCAGTGCTTCCATCAGTTCTCCCCCCTGAGATCGACTGTGGGACTAGTCTACCACATCCAGGCCCAGCTGGCAAGCATGGACGGCGGCAGGTGCTGGAGCCTATTAAAAATCTCTGCTTTGCCAATCGACTGACGATGCGGTATAATCAGGGCTGCAACGTTCCAGCCCCGCACGATGTATGCAGAAGGCAATGCTGTTCTGAGATCCATCAGGATTTGCCAGCGGGGCGTCTGCTAGGAGAAACATGACGCTAGAGTTCAGCAAGGTGACGGTGCAGATCGAGGACATGGGGCGCGTTCTGGCGGAGCGGGCGCGGAATCAGCGTAGAGCATTGCCGGCTGCTCGCGAGTTGCTGCATCTGTTTGCCGACCGCCAAGACGAGCTAGGGCAAATTGCCGCTTCGGAAGCCGGCCGGCGCCTGCGGTGCGCCAGCCCGGGCGCAGAGGCACTTGACATCACCAGGCCAGCTCGGCCTCTGCCGCCGCGTGCGACGCTGGTCGCCGCCGATGGCTCGCAGATCTTTCCGGACCG
Organism: Anaerolineae bacterium; assembly: GCA_050116355.1. Taxonomy (GTDB): domain Bacteria; phylum Chloroflexota; class Anaerolineae; order JAAYZQ01; family JAAYZQ01; genus JASFOV01. The sequence continues at coordinate 1,191 of JASFOV010000552.1, read as the reverse complement.
GCACGGGTTGGCTTTCTACTATGTGATCAATATCGGTAGCATTGTGTTCCGGCACGGCAGTGGCCAGGCGCCTACGACCGCCGCTAATCCCCGCCTCTTCTACACCGATGCACAGTTGTATCCGGGCGGCAACCCGGTATCGGGCGATGTGGTCAGTATCGAACGCGATCTGGCCGAAATGCGTGCATTGGCCGACCTGACCCTCGCTGAGCCGTCCGATGGTCCGCCACGTGTCGCCCTCGGTGATGGGCCGTTGTTGATCTGGCTGCGGCGGGCGGGCCTGTCCGATGCGCAGCAAGCCCGTGTGCTGGATGACTATCTGAGTTGCCTGGACCGCTTGCGGGCCGAAGGCGGGACGGTGGCCGGCTTTGTGAGTCGGCCGCACAGTGCTGAGGTTGTGGCATTGCTGTATCTGGCGCATCTCAAGCCAGAAGAGCGCGAGAGCCTTCAGAGTCTGGCCGACACCGCCTACCGGGGCTTGACCGACCGAGCGCTTTTTGGCAATCTGGAGTCGGGCGCGCGCTCTGCCCTCTTTGTGCGGGGGGCGGCGGACAACCGTGAGTTCCAGGCCCGGGGACATGCCGTTTACTTCTTCTACATCAATACCGGTTCGGACCTGGCGCGTGTCGAGGTGCCAGAATGGGTCGCACACCGGCCGGAGCGACTAGATCTGGTGCAGGCAGCTGTCTATGACCAGTGCCAGGCGGGGAACGGCTATCCCTATGTGCTGACGCGGGCCGACGAGCTGGCCGTGATCTTGGGCGAGGAGCGCGATCTGCTGGAGGGTATGATTGGCCGCGCCATGACCCAGCACGGGCTGGACTTGCCCGAGTTGTCGCGCAAGGCCCAGCAGAAAAAGATTGCCCGCTGGCGCCGGCGCTAGCGCATGGCTCGGAATGAGACCCTCACCTTTTGAGCCTGTGACAGAGCGCCAATTGGTGGAGAAGGGATTGGCAACAGTTCTTGCCGGGGAGATGATGGATGACCCAGGGTACGATTGAGGTCGGGCGGATTATCCGCTCCAGCACGATGCAGTTCGCCGTGGGCTGCCAGGTCCTGCGGCCCCAGGTTCCTGTCTTTGGCGCATTGGTCAAGGTCCAAGCTTTGGGCGATGATGAGATCTATGGTCTTATCCACGACGTTCGCATGGAAGATGATCCCTTTGTCCGGCAGATGGCAACCACCGAGAGC
>JASFOV010000551.1:0-3474 GCA_050116355.1 Anaerolineae bacterium | reverse complement strand
AAAGTTAGGCTAGTCAATAATGGCGGCACGACTTTTCGGGACAGTGGGCGGCATGAGTTTTCGAGACTCAACACTTGACAGATTCCTGACCTGGGATACAAGAGCTCGATTCCGTCTTTGCGAGTCGCCAATGGCGGCGAAGCAAACCCCAATATGGCAAGGGGAGATTGCTTCCCCTCACAGGGCTCGGGACGGGCAATCGCTCCGCTCTTTCGCAATGCGCCGTCCCGGCATCGGGGACGACTTTGCAACAGCCGTATGCAAGTACCCAGGAGCCATTGACAGCCAGTAACTGAAGTGATATACTGGTCCTGAAGGAGAAAGGGCAGACACGTCGCATCACTCTCCGTCGTTGGGCAGACCCGGTAGATACCAGTCGATCCCATTCATCATCCACTACTGCACGCACCATCCATCATAGCCGCAGCCTTCGCCAGCAACCGTAGACGGCTCCGGACCCCAAGGCTGTCTCCCAGCCCGGGTCCCGAGCACCCAAAGGGTGGCATGAACCCCCGGCAGCTTGGCCGGGGTATACATGCTATGGCCAGCGGTACTCAGGCCACTCCGCACCGGTTGATGCTGTCTGCGGTCGGGCAATCACAAAGGAGGTGTCTATACTCAAACCACCGGAACCAGCCATCATGAATGAAAGGAGCATGAAATGCGCAAGGTTCTCACACGCTTGGCAGTGGGAGTCGTCCTATTGCTGATCGCCTTGGCACCGTTGGGGCCCGTGACCGGGCTCCCGCTCTCGATGCCGCCAGAATGCCAGGAGCTTGCCTTTTCCACCGAGGAGGACTTTGTCACGCAAGGTCCCGAGCCCCCCGACGGCAACCCGATCATCTCTGACGGCGATCTCTTGGGGCCCAATTGCATCGTATGCGCCCGCAACGCGGACCTGTTGGCGGACACCTTCGACGTGACCGTCGATCTGGGCTTGGATGCGGCCGATGTCATCGATGCCCAGGGTCCGCTCGTGGCCTTTTCCACGGAGCTGAACAGCCCCCACGCGGGCCAGTTTACCCACGGCGACCTGTTGGTCACCAACGGCGTCATCATCCCTAACCAGGCTCTGACCCATGCGTTTGGCCAGGGGGTGGTCGCTTACGACATCGGCCTCGATGCGGTCCACTTTGTGGGGGACCGGGACACGATCACCGGCTTTCTCAGACACCTCGCCGAGAATCCCTTGCAAGACCCTGGTGTCCTCGCAGACCTGCTGAAAGAATTCGGCATAGACATCTGGTACTCCACCGAAGGCACGTGGCAGGTGGCCGGCGCCCCGAGCTTTCTGGACGGGGATCTGCTGTCGGCCCGCGATGGCGCCATCGTGGCCGGCAACAAGGCCCTGCTGCCCGATCCGGGGGTGCCGGCCGGCATCCCCGACCGGGGTGTGGATTTCGGCCTGGACGCCGTCACCGCCGACCGGCCCGGCAACCGGGCGTCTATCCACTTCTCCACCGAGATCTTGTTTGACGGTGAACTGGCGTTCACCGACGGCGACGTACTGAAGGCAGGCAACGGGGTGATATACACCAACAAGGACCTGATCAACTGCTTCGAGCCAAAAGCCAGCTTCTTGGGGTTGGATGCACTACACATCCTCCGCGAAACGCGCACGAAGGTCTATCTGCCGGTGATCCTCCGGGACCATCAGTAAGAAAGGGAGAGGACAAGATGAAAAAGAGGATCAGAATTCTGGTATTGCTCACCATGTTGCCGGCGATCCTGCTCATCCCGGCAGGCCCCGTGATCAGCAAGGTTGGACCGGACGCTCTGGCCAACTGCCAAGAACTGGCTTTCTCCACAGAGGAGGACTTTGTCACCAAAGGACCCGAGCCGGCCGACGGCAACCCCATTATCTCGGACGGCGACCTGCTGGGCATCACGCACAGCCCAACCGGCGCGCCCACGTGTGCCATCTGCGCCCGCAACGCGGACCTGCTGGAGGGCACATTCGATGTGAGCTTCGATCTGGGCCTAGACGCAGCCGACGTCATCAATATCGATGGCTACCTGGTGGCCTTTTCCACCGAACTGGACAGCCCGAATAACACTGGAGCGTTGATCCAGTTCACCGCAGGTGATCTGCTGATCACCAATGGGGCTATCATCCCCAACCAAGCCCTTACCGCCAAGTGGAGTGTAGGCTACGATCTCGGCCTGGATGCGGTGCAATTTGTAGGGAAGCCAGAGGACATCCTGACGTTCCTGGACACTGCGGTGCAGTACGACCGCGACGACTGGCTCGCAAATCCAGGCACTCTGGCCGATTCCCTCACCCGGCACAACATCGACATCTGGTTCTCCACCGAGGGAACCCTGGGGCCAGTGGACAAGCCGGTCTTTTTGGATGGCGACCTGCTGTCGGCTCGCGACGGCACGATCAAGGCCAGCAACAGTGCACTGCTGCCGGTCAGCGTGCCGGCGGGCATTGTCGACCGCGGCGTGGACTTTGGTCTGGACGCCGTGACCAACGACCGGAGCCTGGATGTGAACCGCCGGATCAACTTCTCGACCGAAATCCTGTTTGAGAGAACGCCGTCCTTTACCGACGGCGATGTGCTGCAATATGGCAACGGCGTGGTGGCCACCAACTTTGACTTGGTCGGCTGCTTCCTACCGGAGGCCAAAGAACTGGGGCTCGATGCCCTGTCGGCGGGCGTCCCTGAGGCGCCGCCCGAGTGCATCAGCCGCATCACCGACATCGCCGGTGTGGACGTGGGCGACATCAGCCCCACCGATGGCATGGCCCACCCGGGCACGGTCGGCAGCATCAACGCCCCGGTGCCCTTTGGCGGGTGGCTCGACATCTCGGGCACCATCTGCGACGACGTGGATGAATACCGCGTCGTCTACCGCAAGTCGGGCACGGCCGATTCCTGGAAACCGATCCCGGTACCGAGTACACTCAACTGGCAGGTAAAAGCCGACGCGTTCATCCCCTGGGGCCCGGACTGCCTGGGCAGCATGCACTGGTACTCGAACCCGACCACGGGTTGGTACGGCGGCGGTGACTACCGGCACCTGACCGAGTCTAGCCTGGGGGGCTGTAACCCCGGCCTGGCGCTGACCGTGTGGGAGTCGGCGGCGGTGCCCACGGCGGATGGCGGCCCGGAGGCGCTCTATGACCTGGTGTTGGAGACCAAGACGACAGGCGGTACGTTGATCAGCGATACCGTGCGCCTAGTGCAGCTGGACAATACCGCACCGGAGACCCATCTGAAGAAAGAGGCCGGGGTGTGCAATACGGTGACCAGCATGCCGCTGATGATCGAGGGCCGCATCAAAGACGACCACTTCCACAGCTACCAGCTGCGGATCACGGGCGACGGATACGGGACCCACTCCTATCCCGTGGTCGAATACTATGACCTCCTCGATCCCGGAGCCACCAACTTGACGGCCACCGGCACCCTGAGTTGGCCCAACAACGTGCAGCTTCACGAAGTCGATCTGACCGATCTGCACGAC
>JASFOV010000550.1:0-3476 GCA_050116355.1 Anaerolineae bacterium | reverse complement strand
GTCCAAGGAGTTCGATTTCGCCGATTTTGCCCACCTCAACGAGTCGATGGAGGTCATGTATGGCCCGCGAGGGGGGCGCGCACTGTCGCTGCGGGCAGGTCGCAAGGCGTTCGACCAAGGCTTGAGAAATTTCGGCGCGATGGTCGGCGTGGCTGACAGGACCTTTCGCTTTCTCCCATTGGGACTGAGACTGAAGGTCGGGCTGCGGGCGATGGCGACCGCCTTTTCGAGCACCAGCGACCAGATCTGCTATGTGAACGAAGAAGAGGATCACTTCTTGTACGTGATCGAGCGATGTCCCGTCTGTTGGGGCCGGCACTCTGACTCGCCTATCTGCCACGCCGCCCTGGGCATCCTCCAGGAAGGCATAAGCTGGGGCACCGGAGGCAAGCAGTTCAGGATCTCTGAAGTTGCGTGCATCGCCCGAGGGGATCCGTCGTGTGACTTTGTCGTCCCCAAACAGCCACTCGACTAGCGAGCATCTGTCCCAACAATCGATTTGCAGCGCCCGCAGGATGCAGCACTCTTGATGAATCAAGGACTGCATCCTGCCCTACGTCGGGGACACCGGCCTACCCTGCCATAGGGATTCATATCAATGGGAAACAAACGTTGGTTATTGCCACTAATTACGGGCCTCATCCTGACCACCTGTTGCTGTCTGGTCGCTTCCGGCGCCGGAGGCCTGTTGGTGGGTGCCCAACTGCGAGCGAGCACCGGGTACAGCAGGAGCACCGTCCTCCAGGCGCCGACCGCCATCCCTGAGGTGAACCGGCGTCCGCCCACGGCCGCCGAACGGGACACGGCCCGGAAGGTAGCGGAGGCGGAGCTGCCCCAGCGCGATCTGAACACGCTGGCCCAGCGACTGCAGGGGCTGGAACCGCCAGCGCCCCCTCCCACCATGCCAATCGAGTATGATCTGGGCGACAGCCAGACATTCTGGCTTCATGACGTCAACAGCAACACCTTTTTCACAACGACGGCCAAGCTGGCCTATCAGACGCCCCACGCCTATTGGTGGGTCGAGGAAGGCTATCACATCTCTCAGAGCGACTTGGAGCGATCGGCCCAGAATTTCGAGACGGGGACCTATCCGACCAGCCGCCAGGCCTTCGGCAGCGAATGGACGCCGGGCATTGACGGCGATCCGCATGTGTACATCTTTTTGGGAAATGTTCCAGGGGTCGGCGGCTATTTCTCAGGCCCGGATGAGTACTCCTCGCAGATCCGAGCCTACTCCAACGAACACGAGATGTTCTACATCAACTTGGAGAATGCGTCACCGGGTAACGACTATTTTGACGGCATCTTGGCCCACGAATTCCAGCACATGATCCATTGGGCCGTAGACCGGGACGAAGCATCTTGGGTCAACGAGGGGCTTTCGGAGCTGGCCGCCCAACTGAACGGCTACGACGTAGGCGGCTCGGATGTCCTATTCAGCCAGAAGCCCGACACGCAGCTGACGACCTGGCCGGAATTGGGCGATTCAGGACCGCACTATGGAGCCAGTTACCTGTTCCTAAGCTATTTTCTGGAGCAGTACGGCTTGGAGGCGATCCAGCGCCTGGTCGCCCACCCAGCCAACGGTACTAGCGGGTTCAATGCCGTGCTGCAAGAGGTGGACCCCACCGGGCGTTCCTTCGAGGAACTCTTTGCCGAGTGGACGATCGCCAACTACCTCGATAGCAGTCCGGTCGCGGGCAAGCCCTACGGCTACGCCGACTTGGCTGTCAGCAAGCCTGCGTACGCTGCTCGACACGAGACGTATCCCGTTAGGCAGGAGACCACAGTCCACCAGTATGCCACCGACTATATCGCGCTGGAGGGTGAGGATGATCTGCGCGTCGAGTTCACGGGCAGCACAATTGTACCACTGGTCGGCAATGAGACACATAGCGGCAGCTACCAGTGGTGCTCCCTCCGCGGCGACGAAAGTGACGCTACGTTGACACGAGCCTTTGACCTGAGCGGGCTGGACGGAGCCACACTCGAGGTGTGGATGTGGTACGATCTGGAAACTGATTATGACTATGCCTATGCCATGGCCTCAATCGATGGCAGGCAGACATGGAATCTGCTGAGCAGCAAACACACGACGACGACCAATCCCAGTGGCAACAGCTACGGTCCGGCTTTCACCGGGACCAGCGGTGCCGGAGAGGAAGCAACATGGGTCAAGGAGACCTTTGACCTGTCACCCTACGCTGGAGAGCAGGTCTGGATCCGGTTTGAGGTGATTACCGATGACGCTGTGAATCGCCCTGGACTCTGTCTCGACGATATCTCCCTGCCTGAGCTCAAGTACGAGCACGACGTTGAAGCGGGTGAGGATGGCTGGGACGCAGCCGGCTGGCTGCGGGTCACCGATCGAATCCCGCAATCGTTCGAGGTACAAGTAGTCACCATCGGCCAGGACGCCCGCAGGCAGCGCATGATCCTGGACGGGAACCAGCGTGGCTCGCTGCTCATACGCGGGTTGGGCCACGAGGTGAAACACGCCATCCTTGTTGTTTCAGCGTTCGCCCCGTCAACCACCGAATTGGCGTCCTACGCCTACGAGATCACACGGGGCGTGGACCCTCTGCCGGCCAGCCGCTGGGTGCCGATTATCCTTCGTCCTCAGCTTCGCTCAACGTCTGTGCAGCCAGAATGATCATCTCGGTCGCGGCCGCAAGCGGAATGTGATCGGTGTTGATGACTAGGTCGTAGAGGCTTGGATCCAGCCAGTCCACGTTGTAGAAGCGGCGCAGATAACCTGCCCGCTGCTCGTCGGACCGGCGCACACGATGGGCAGCTGGGCGCCATTTGACCTCTTCGCGCTGCATGATATTATAGACCCGGGTCTCGAAGCGGGCCCTGACCTGGATATGCAAGACGTTGGGGTCGCCGCGCAAGATCATCTGTCCTCCCCGGCCGACGATCATCGCCTGGCCCTGAGCCGCGTACTCTGTGATGATGGAGGTGATCAGGTCCAAGTAATCGAGACGGGGCACATACTCCAGCCCGCCCGTCGTGGACAGCCGCATCACGGCCGCGTGGCGATTGAGACCTTCCACCTCCATCAGGTCGCTGACACGCGCCTCATAGCTCTCCTGCTCACGGAGCGATGCGCTGGCGACGGATGGCAGCTTGGGTTTGGCTCCCAGTGCGTGCAGAACACGAGCCAGACGTCCAGCCCGTGCCTCGATATCCTCCACCTCCTGGATCGAGACACCGGCTTCCCGGGCCACCGATTCGAGAATCTCGCGGTCCAAGTAGCGCAACCCGAGCCGCTGTGCAACCTCTAGAGCGATGTAGGAACCCATGCTTCCCCGCTGACGTGAAACCGTAATAACCGCCATCACTGACCTCCCCTCTCGCTCTCACAGAAGCCGTTGTCCTACCTTCAGTATATCAGGCGCCTACGCCACTGTCAAGAGGTTTTGCGCAGGAACATCCCCTGCCCATGGAACCAATCGTCACAGGCACACGTC
>JASFOV010000549.1:0-3503 GCA_050116355.1 Anaerolineae bacterium | reverse complement strand
AAAATCGGCGCTGTAGGCCTGGGGGACCAAAAGGGTGCCGGCTCCGCCCACCCACCAGGCCGTGGGCTGGGGGTACGGACGGGGTGGTTCGATCAGCTGCCAGTGCACGTCGTTCAACACAGCCATTTGGATGGCAGGTTGCACGCTGGTCAGGGAAGCCAAGATCTGGTACGCTTCCCCCACCAGGGCGGCGAGATCGCTGGCCCGCGCCTCCCAGCCCGGCGTGGCACTTACCTGGAGCGGCCCATGCTCGAAAAGGGGCAGCTCCAATCCTTGGACGGGGCTGGCTGTCGAGGGCGTGTCGCTCTGCGCCTCGGCCAGGGCATGAACGACCGTCGCCGCCCAGAGATCAGCACCTCGGCTGTTCAAATGGACGCCATCGAATGTGAGGCGCAGTCGACGGCGCCGGGCGATGTCATCCGCTGTGGAGGAGCGCAGACGACGTCGATCCATAAGCATGAACAGCCACTCGCCGGGCACATAGCTGGAGGGCCGGTCGAGCGTCGCCAGATCCTGCACAAAGGCCTGCCACACGTCGGCAACAGGCACGCCGCGATCGGCAGCCACATGTTTGATAACCCCGTTAAGCCGGGCTAGGCGGCTGTTGACCGGTGACGACAGCTTTTCGCCCACCGGACTCACCGTACAGGCCAGGACGCGCGCATTCACCTGCCTGCAACTGTCGATGAGTGCCCGGTAGGTCGCTGCGAACTGGTCCAGATCGGTGGTGAGTCTGCGATTGTAGCGGAGATTGCGGTACTGCAGCCAGAGCCACCAGCCCACGCTGTGCGAACTGAGCCAGGGCAGCCAGACATCATTGCTACCCACCGCCAGGATCACCCAACTGGGTAGGTAACGCCGCAGCGGGGTATCGATACGTCGCAACAGGGAGTGTGCCGTCGCACCCGGCTGCCCGGCGTTGACCACATCACCCTCTAGCCCGGCCTCCCGTTGGTACAATGCCTTGGCCACGCGTTCGACGTAGCTTTCGCCGTACTTGCCCTCAGTCAGGCTGTCTCCGGCGAATAGGTATACTTGGTTCAAGGACGATGTCATATCAGATTGATCCTCGCCCTCACTCCTGGCCCAGCCGGGCCAGAGCTGCTCCCAGCGCTGCAACCAATCCGCCGAAGAGAAAGCCCCAAAACCAGGCAAAGGGAAAGGCGATCAAAGACGGCCGCTCCACAGTTGTCTCCAGCGCTTCGCGCCGGCCAGGCGGCCAACCCAGGCGCCGCATGGTCAATTCAAAGGTAGGGGCGATCATGCCCGCCAGCCCACCAGCCAGGAAGGCATCTTCATTGCTAAAGCCGTAGCGTCGCACACCTATCCACCCAATCCGGCCCCATACCAAGCCGCTGATCGGGCCCCAGATGTTCTGAATCCAGGTCACTGTCCGGGTGCGCCACTGCATCAACTGGGCCAGTACCGGCAGCGTCACGATCCAGCTGGCGGCAGCCACCAGGGTCGCGCGAGCTACACGCCAGCGCCCAAGCCAATCACTGGCCGGTTCGTACCCTGTTCCTTCCATCGTCCTGTTCCTCCCCACGCTGCTGATCTCGGCCGAGGACATCGTCTACCAACCTTCCCAACCTCAAATCATCGCTGTACACCACTGGCCGGCCCAGCGCTCTGCCAGCAAAGCCACCATGACTATCCGATCCACCCGTAATTAGCAGATTGCGCCGGCGGCTGTACTCCAGGAAACGCCGTGTCGTGGCCTCGTCATGGTGCGTTGCAAAACACTCCAGTCCCGCCAATCCCATCTCAACCAGCTCATCCAGCCGCCGGTCGTCGAGTCCGTTGTAGAAAGGCACGCCCGGATGAGCCAAGATCACCTCGCCTCCGGCCCGGTGCACAACCTGTATAACCTCCTCAGGCGACGGAAAGTCGGCTTGGGGATGGGTCAGGTGATTACCGAACAGCTCCCCGAAGTAACTGCGCACATCCCGGCAAAGACCACGATCGATCAGGAAATTCAGGGCTTTCCAGCCGCCACGGCTGCGATCCCATGTATAGTCGGCATATTCATCCAAGGAAAGGGAATAGCCGCTCTGGATCAGGAGCCGGACAGCCTCATAATTGGCCCAAGCCAAGCGCTCCTCGTTGGCCCGAACAAAGGCGTTCAACGAAGGATCGGCGCGATCAAACCCAAAAGCCAGCAGATGATAGGTCTGACCCCTGAGGCATGACGAAATCTCGACACCCGGTAGAAAACGCAGATCGGTGCCCCGCACCCGTCGGGCCATCTCCTCCAAACTCTGCAGTGAGTCGTGGTCCGTGACAGCGAAAAGCTCTATGCCGGCCCGTTGTAGCTCAGCAATGAGCCGCTCCGGCGCCCACCGTCCATCCGAAGCGGTGGTATGTAGGTGTAGGTCTGTCCGTAGGTTCATTGGCGTGCTGTTCCTCAAGCGGCTATTTTACCACAGTTTTCTATTTCGAGCACAGATGAATTGCACCAGGGCAAAAGTTGACGGCGACCCCGTTTGGAAGTATGATCGGACCCCAGGCCCAGTGCACAGCAGCCCAGAGGCCGGAACTTTGTTCAAAGCCATCGTTGTCAAGCTTGGGGAAACCTGGTATAATAGGCGCCGCTCAGGATCTGGTAGGTAGGTGGTGGCCTTGGAATGTGATGGGGTAGGAATGTTGGTGATTCGGACATGAGCGAGCTTGGAGAGCGGCTGCGGGCCGCTCGCGAAGAAAAAGAATTGACGCTGGAACAGGTAGCAGAGGAGACGCGGATCCCACTTAACTACCTGGAAGCCCTGGAGACCGAGTCCCTGGATACCTTCACCAGCCCAGTCCACGCCCGGGGCTTTTTGCGCAACTACGCCGACTACTTGGGCCTGGACCTGGACGACATCCTGGGCGTGTACGACGAGATGACCCATGCTCACCGACCGCGGCGGGATCTCCTCCCTGCCTCCCAGGCCAAGACTGGCAATTCCGGCCGGATGATGTGGGGAACCGATGCACTGCTGGGGCTGGTGATCGTGGCCTTGGTGGCCTTGGCTGTCTTTTCCGTACGCCAACGCCAGAACCATGCCGAGCCGACGCCCACGCCCGGCCCGACCGCCATGCCCACCGCCACCGCCCTGCCGGTCTACGAAGGCACCTCTTACGACATCAACGTCTACCTAAACTATCCAGACCACAAGCTAGACGTTCAGCAGCGGATCGACTATACCAACGTGACCAGCGAGACTCTGGACACCGTCGTTCTCAACGTACACCCGAATCACAATCGCAATACGTTTGAGCTAAACGACATCAAGGTAGATGTGGATGGCGAGCGGGTCCAACCAGAGACGTCCATCCTTGACGTACGGCTGACAGTGGACCTGCCACGTATCCTTGAGCCTAACGAGCACGTGACCCTATTTCTGGACTATACACTCGATCTGCCCAGGATCAACCCGGCTGAGGAATTCAGCGGCGGCGGCTTTGGCTACTCCAAGCAGGCGGTGAGCTTGGGCAATTGGTATCCGGTCCTGGCCCCCTATCGC
>JASFOV010000548.1:0-3511 GCA_050116355.1 Anaerolineae bacterium | reverse complement strand
TACTGGTTGAGCAAATTCTCCGGCTGCCTGGAACAAGAGGCCGGGGCCGGGGTGCGCGACGCGGTCATGGCCGGCAGCGAGTTCCTGTCCGACGCCACGCCGCGCGACGAGGTGATTGCCTGGTCGCAGGGGGCGCTGGAGCGGCTGGCTGCCCGGGTCGATGAGGCCAGCAGCCGCCGCATCATGGCCGGTTGCGCTTGTCAGTATGGCAAGGAGGAGTTGCAGGACGTTCGTGCGGTCTATCAAGCGACCGGCAACGTGGCCCGGGCCCATGCCCTCTTGCAGGAGCGCTTTGAGGCGATGCTCGTCGATAGCCTGAAGCTCGAACCGTCGCTGGTCGACGAGATTTTTCGCCGTGGTTGGGGCTTGGCCGGTGTCCTTGAGGGTGACACTATCATTGCTACCAAGATCCCCAAGAGTGGCTTTCTGGTCGAGTACATGGACGAGACCGATCCAGCTCAGAAGCGGGCCTGTTACTGTCATTGCCCGCGCGTGCGCGATTCACTCCGGACGGAGCAACGGCTCCCGGTGGCCTATTGCTACTGCGGCGCCGGCTACTACCAGTCCATTTGGCAGGAAGTCCTGCAACGTCCGGTCGAGGTCGAGGTTCGGCAGAGCGTGCTACAAGGCGACGACGTGTGCACCATTGCCATCTATCTCTCCCCGCGCCATAGCTGACGAAGGCCACTGTGGTGTTTTTTCCCACCATGTCCGATCGTATCTGTTTTGAGCCCGAGATGGTCCTCGTGCCGGCCGGCTCCTTCTCCATGGGGACTGGCCCGGAGCACATTGGTCGGTTGGCGGCCCGCCTGACCGGGGCGGTCCACTGGCGCGACGCGGGTTACTTTGCCCGCGAGCAGCCGGCCCATGCCCTACACCTGCCCACCTTTCTGATCAGCCGCTACCCCGCCACCGTACAGGAGTACCGGACCTTTGTCGAGGCGGATGGCTACCGCGAGCGCCGGTACTGGACCGAGGCGGGTTGGGCCTGGCGCCAGGCGCAGGCGGTAGCCACGCCCACCTGGTGGGCGGAGGATCGCGGCGCGGCTGACGACCGTCTGCCCGCCTTTGATGTAACTTGGTACGAAGCGCAGGCTTACTGCTCCTGCGTGTCATCCGCGGGGGATCCTTCCGGAAGGATGCGTTGCGGGCTCGGACGGTGGCCCGGGGTATGAACGATCCTTGGTTCCACGATGACGACGTTGGGTTCCGCTGCGCAGCGAGTCTCTGAAAGAGGACGGGGCATGGACGAACAGTTCCGACTGGGCCGCCTGGCTGGCCTTGAGCTGGTTGCCCGGCCGTCGGCCGCAACGGGATCGCTCGCGCTGTGGTTGGGGCTGGCCCTGCTGTCCGTGTGGTTACTGCGCGCACCCCTGCGCGAGGCCATCGTCGCCGCTTTTCTGGGTGTCGTGCTCCACTGGCTGTCGGATCTGGGACATCATCTAGGTCATGCCTGGGCCGCCCGCCGCGCCGGATATCCCATGGCCGGCGTCCGCTTCTACTGGCTGTTGGGCACCTCACTCTACCCGCCCAACGAGCCGCCCCTATCCGCCGGGGTCCATATCCGCCGTGCCCTGGGCGGACCGCTGGCTAGCGCTCTGTTGACTCTGCTGTCCGGCCTGTTGGTGTTGGCGCTCTGGCCGCTGGGTGGGGCACTGTGGTGGATCGCCGCGTTTGTCTTCGCGGACAACCTGCTGGTGTTCACCCTGGGCGCTTTGTTGCCCCTCGGCTTCACCGATGGTAGCACCCTGCTCGAATGGTCGTCTCGCCGGGACGCTGACTAACAGCCTATTCACGGATCCTGATCCGGCTCTCCTCCACGATCCACAGTCGACTCTCAAGTGTTTCCAGCTGGAGCACCTGTATCAGGCGACTCACGACATCCAGAACATAGGGTTTGTCCTGCTGTCCAAGACGGAGCACAACCAAACCGGGAAACTCGCTGGGTGGATAGTGGCGAATATCGGCAAAATCCAAGTCCAGTGTCACCAGGGCGCGACTCTCATGTTGGCAGAGCGTTGCTAGCTCTAGGTCAGTGCAGCCACTACGGTCTTGTTCCACAACTGTGATTGCGTTGTGTCCCGCCTGTTGAAGGACCTCAGCCACGTCGGAGGGCAGGTTTTCGTCAATCTTGAATCTCATCTGGGTGACATGCCGGGCATGGCGATGATGCGTTCGCGGCCCAACTCTGCTGCGTACGCGATCGCCGCCTGCACAGCCTCCAAGGTTAGCGATGGATAGCTGCTGAGGATCTCATCGGGTGTCAATCCTGCAGCCAAGTTGTCCAGCACAACTGACACCATGATACGTGTGTCTTTGATGCAGGCTCGCCCATGACAGACGCCTGGATCTACAGTAACATAGTCTTGCCATCTCATTGCAGAACTCCTAACCCTGTTCTTGAATCGCTATTGCTCTTGCCCGAGCACAGGATGAATCAACACCACTCCATTATACCATATGTCTCGCATCAATAGAAAGGCAGGCTGCACGGATAGTCAATTCACCTGTGCAATTCCCCCATTTGGGGGATGACAGCCCCGCGCCGGGTATGCTATACTGGCGCTAGACCTGCGGTGGACAAGCCCGGCGCAACCGGATGCAGCCATCGAACGGGAGAACTCATGGAGACACAACAGGTACGGGAGCCATCGCCGGAAATCTCCTCCGGGGTACGGCGTTGGCTCCTGCGTGGCCTCTTTGCCAAGCTCGTCGTCGGCCTGGTCCTCTTTCTCTCGGCTGGTCGCCTCGATTGGGGAGCGGGCTGGGTGTACCTCGGCGTGTTCATCGCCTTTGACCTGGCCACGCTGCTGGTGGTGTGGCCCCGCCACCCGGCCCTGCTGGCCGAACGCTCCGAGATACAGGAAGGCACCAAATCGTGGGATCAGGTGGTGCTGCGGCTGACGGCCCTCTATCTGCCCATGGCCTCTTGGATCGTCGCCGGCCTGAACGAGCGGTGGGGTTGGTCGCCGGAGGTCTCCCTGCCCATCCAGGTCGCCGCCGGAGTGGTAACCGTGGCCGGCTATGGTCTGGTGGTGTGGGCCATGGGCGCCAATGCCTACTTTTCCGCCACGGTACGATTGCAAACGGACCGCGACCAGAAGGTGATCAGCAGCGGGCCGTACGCCATTGTCCGCCATCCGGGTTATGTGGGCGCGATGCTTTTCACTGCGGCGGCGCCCCTGCTGTTGGGCTCCGCTTGGGCTCTGATCCCGGGCCTCATCGCCGCTCTCCTGTATGTGGTCCGCACCGAGCTGGAAGACCGGACCTTGAAGGCCGAGCTGCCCGGCTACCGGGGCTATGCCGTCACTGTTCGCTACCGGCTCGTGCTCGGCTTGTGGTGAGTGCACCGGGTTCAAGGCCGGTGTGCCGGGGAGGAAGCCGTCATGGCTGAAGCAAACGTGACACAGAGGCGATCTGCACAAACCTACAGCGAAGTCCTGTACTCGACGCGGACCGAGGCGCTTTTCATCGTCCTGACCCTCTTGTTTGCTGGCCTCCTTGCCTGGCG
>JASFOV010000547.1:0-3525 GCA_050116355.1 Anaerolineae bacterium | reverse complement strand
TCGAATGAGTTGACGGCACTCTGCAACGACCTCTACGGTGATGTCTTTGGCGTCCCCAATGGTGAGCCGCTGGGTGTGTGCCAATGGGACATGGCGCTCATCAACGCCGCCGATGATGGCAGCTACGGGTATGCCACGGGCGCAGGTGTCAGAGTAGGCGTGATCGACAGCGGCATTGATTTCAATCACCCCGATATCGCGCCCAACCTGGACGTAGACCGGTCGTGCTCGTTCATATTTGACGACACGCCAACGGCTAATCCAGCAGAGATCGCCAACGGCGACTGCGCCAACAAGGGGGCCGTACAAGACCTCTCGGGGCATGGTACCCATGTCGCCTCGACCATCGCCGCCCCGATCAACGGCATCGGCATTGCCGGGATCGCCCCCGAGGCAACCATCGTCAGCTTGAAAGCCTGCACCGAGGCGGGCTACTGCTTTGCCGATTCGGTGGCAGCCGCGCTGCGCTACGCCGGCGACCAGCAGCTCGACATTGTCAACTTGAGCCTGTTCGCGGACCCCTATCTCTACTACTGCAAGTCTGAACCGGAGCAGAAGGCCATCCTCAAGGAATTGGAGGACGCCGCCCGCTACGCCCGGCAACAGGGCGTGCTTATCGTTGCCTCGGCTGGCAACGAGCAGGCCGACCTCCAGCACCCTGACCTCGACAACATCAGCCCCGACTGGCCTCCAGGCAACGAAGAGGAACGCTATGTGCAGAACAACTGCCGGGTGGCACCAGCCGAACTGCCCGGTGTGATGACCGTGTCGGCCACCGGCCCCATCGGCTACCCCGGATATGATCTGTGGATCGCCGACTACTCCAGCGTGGGCATGTCCCGCGTGGATGTGGCGGCGCCCGGGGGTGACTACTTCCGTGCCACGGGCACCATCCAGGACGCAGTGCTCGGCGCCGTGCCGGTGAACTCGGTTATCTACCAGTCGTACGATCCACTGAACGCATTCTACCCGGGCATTTCGACCATGGACCAAGGAGCAGCCTATATCTACCTGAACGGCACCTCGATGGCCTCGCCGCACGCCGCTGGAGTGGCAGCCCTAGTCAAGGGCATGCACCCCGACTGGGGGCCCAGTGCTGTGAAAGCGGCGGTGCAACGCACCGCACAGCACCTCGACTGCCCGCCTGACTGGGAGGCACTCAGCCCAGGCGACGAGCGGGAGCGCTGCTACGGCAATGGGGGCCGCACCTCGTTCTTCGGCCATGGCCTGATCGACGCCGCCGCAGCAGCCCAGGCAGAATGATCGTGTAGCCCCGCAGACCGCAGCGGATCCTCCTCGATCGCCAGATAGGGAAAGAGTCCGCTGCGGTCAACCCAAGCCACATATAACCCAAGTTGCTGGTTTGATGCAGGGCAGTTCAGGGAAGGCAGAACGGGCGCGAGACGGAATCTCGCGCCCGTTTCCCATCTTGTCAAACCATCCTCTGGCTCAAGGGCCAGGTGTTTCCCTGAACAGAACGCAGGCCTGGCGCCGCTGAAACCTAAGGCGCCTTCACCCGCACCCTACCCAGCGAGATGTCGTCCCCCACCACGTCGCCATCCACCTCCAACAGGGGCAAGCGCTCGCCTGTGGAAAGCAGATACATCCCCACCAGAAACTCATACGTACCGGGTTCAAGATCCGACGGGATGACCAAGTAATGAGGATCCGCCACTCTTTGCCCCACATCCCAGAAAGTGGTTGGATAGTCACCCCCCACGGGCTGACCGTCTGCTTGAGCAAGTGGATGCCGGTTGGCTTCCGCCAGATTAACAAACACCGTATAGTCCTCATCAAACATGTCGAGAGATTCCCAGGTCAAGTTCAGCGGCAGAGTTGCCCCCGCCTCGACCTCGAGCGGAAGGGATGGGTCAAAGCCCACTCGATATGACCCCCCGGGACAACTTATTGTCCACGCCACTTTTGAGAGCGCATCAGAAACAGTCGATCCTGCCTGTCGAGAATCAGAGCACCAACCCGTCCGACGCGGCGCGCTGCGAAACGAAACCATGATCATATCACCGATGATGGCCGGGCCGCCTTCCAGCAGCACCGAGCTGGACCCCAGCGTGTGGCCGGGCGTGTGGAGGACATGGCACAATTGCGAAGGAAGCCCAGGCAGAGGTAGAGCCAGCCCAATGTGTTGGCCGGGTGGACGCTGTCGGGCTGGTTGAGGCCCTGCCGCTCAGCATCGGCGTCCAGGGGCGTGCATGGCCAGCGGCGCACCAGTGCGTTCGTGCAGCGCGGCCGCACTGCCAAAGTGATCGGTGTGGCCATGCGTGACCAGGATCAGGGTCAAAGATTCGGGTGCCACCCCCTGTGCCGTGAGGGCCGCCAGTAAGCGCTCCTCCGCGCTGGGCGGGCCGCTATCTGCGAGCAGAGTCCCCTCTTCCTCGCACTAAGAAAGCATTGGTCAGGGCTCCGGCCTGGATTTGGACAATGGATTGGGTCATGCACTCCATCCGCCCCGAGGGCAGGATCGACGCGGGCCTCGTTGGGGCGCAGGTACCAGTAGGCGGCCATGCTAAAGAGGAGCACGAGGAGAAAAGCTACAACCAGGACAGCGGTTTTGACGATGTACCCGATGACGCGCATTGCATCTCCCCCAACCAGAGATTGACTGCCGGCTGGGCAGCGAACCCCGCCCCGGCGTTGGGGGCAAGTATAGCACAGAGCGGGGTGAGCGTCAACGTGCGGCCAGCCGTTTCACCCATCAAGGTCCAGGTACGAACGCCATACCGCCGCCGTTCCAACAGCGTAGGGGCGCAGCACTGCTCAAGTCGGCAGTACAGGCAATGCTGCGCCCCAGGCCGATCGCCCCGACCCCAGGGCCCGCCTGGCGCGAACGCGATACAGCCGCGAATCTATAGCCCACCAGGGTCGGAGGGTACACGACGATCCCGTGGGCGTGCTTCGGCACGACCCAACCGTCGTACAGATGCCCCGTTGGGGCGTTTCCACCATCCCGTTCCCTAGGCCGGCTCCCCATCGTCCTGCCGGGCCACCAGTTCGACCTTGGTCGCCGGCGCTACGGGCGAGGTCGGATCTCCGACAAAGGAGAAGGACCGCGCCAACCGGATGTGAACCGCATCCACCGCACCGATGGCGATTTGGTCCGGCATCACCGCCCACGCATCATCCAGGAACTCCAGGGCCTGGACATCCAAATGAGGATTTCGCGCCCGATGCGCGGGGACGAATTCCTCAAAGAACTCTGGCCATGTCAGCGACTGGTTGTCCTCCTCGGAGCTGTGTCGCGCGTCGAGCGCCTCAAAGGCATCACGCATCACTTCCGGATACTGGGCCGACAGCGCCAGGAGGCCGACCACTACCTGGACGTCGACCCTCTCCGCCGGGATGCCAGCTCGATGCCAGAAGATCTTGATCAGCTTCATGACGTTGGAGATGCGTTTCAAGCTGCGCGGGGTCAATTCGACCTCCTGGCAGGTCGTCCGGATCGTCTCGTACTCGAGTGGGCTAAAGGTTACCGCCTGGGGCGAGAGAGCTTTTTGTGGTGCGCGCTCC
>JASFOV010000546.1:0-3528 GCA_050116355.1 Anaerolineae bacterium | reverse complement strand
CATACCTCGTCGATCTGGTCCGATTCGACGCGTTGGATCAGATCATAGTCGGCGATGATGGCCTCATAGTCCACCTGATCGGGATCGTGAAAGCCGGACCTGCTGCGCCACGACTGGAGAAAGCCGGCTCCATCGTAGCGGAACCCGTCGATCTTGACCGGCCAGGCATCGGCATCGATCCGCTGGGTGATCTGGTACTCGAGCAGCCCATCGCTGCATTCCTTCAGGTCGGCGATAAAGCCTTGGCACAGCTGGTCTACATTGCGCCAGCCCAAGATCTGGCTCAGCGTGCGCCCGCCCTCAGACTCGATGGTAGGGTTGAATGTAATGAGCAAGACGCGGGGCTGCATGGACTGCGGAGGGTCTTGGGGCGGGCTGTCGCCCGGGGATGTCGTATCCAAGACGGACCGGAACCATTCTAGCAGATTATCCCAAACGGTCATGGTGCCTCCTATTGCAGGGCTGGATCGATTATACCAAGTATGTTATCATTGGTCAAACCGTATGGTAGAATATAGGCAAGATGGGGCAAGGCTGAGATTATACCTGCCGAGTAAGGCGCGCCCGGTGACTGCCACCCCACCGGATGCGATGGGATGCAACCCAACAAAAAAGCCTCCGGAGGCTTTCCCGCCTCCGGAGGCCTAAGGGTTCTGGGTTGCTGGTGGTCTACCGGTTCTTCTCACGTTCCTGCATCGTCTCCAGGGCGATGGGTGCATAGTGGTCGAACTGCATGACAAAGGTGCCCCGGCCCTGGGTGCGGGAGCGCAGGGTGGTAGCGTAGCCAAACATGGAGGCCAAGGGCACGTCGGCCTGGATCGACTGGCCACTGCCGTTGCGACTCTCGATGCCGGTGATGCTGGCCGCCCGCGAGCTGAGATCGCCGATGACGTCGCCCGTGTACTCTTCGGGCGCCACGACTTCGACGCTCATGACCGGTTCCAGCAGGATAGGCCCCGCCCAGGACACCGCCTGGCGCAAGGCCATTGACGCCGCGGTCGCAAAGGCCCGCTCGGACGAGTCTACCTCGTGATACTTGCCATCCACCAGCGAGACTTGGATATCCACGATCGGCTGCTCGGCCAATGGGCCGCGCTTCAGTCCTTCGCGGAGTCCCGCTTCGACGGAAGGAATGAACTGGCGTGGTACGGACCCGCCCACGACCTTGTTCTCAAAGACAAAGCCGGCACCCGAGGGCAGGGGCTCGATCTCGATCTCGACGACGGCAAACTGGCCGCGACCGCCGGTCTGTTTGACCAACCGGCCCTCGGCCTTGGCCGGCCGGGTGATGGTCTCATAGTACGCGACCTGGGGGCGACCCACTTTGGTCCCGACCCCGAACTCGCGGCGCAAGCGATCGAGCAGCACGTCCAGGTGTAACTCGCCCATGCCCGACAATACAGTCTGGCCCAGGCGCTCATCCTGGCGGACCTGGAAGGTCGGATCCTCTTCCATCAAGCGTTGCAGGGCTATGCCCAACTTGTCTTGGTCGGCCTTGGTGTGTGGCTCGACGGCCAGTTCGATGACCGGGGCTGGGAATGAGATCTGCTCCAGGGCCACCGGCCGGCTAGGATCGTACAGGGTATCACCCGTCGTCGAGGACTTGAGGCCCAAGACGGCGCCAATGTCGCCAGCGGCGATGGCATCCACTTCTTCGCGGCGGTCGGCGTGCATACGCACCAGCCGGCCGATGCGTTCCGAATTGTCGGTGGTGGCGTTGACCAGTGTTTCGCCGCGCCGGACAGCGCCGGAGTAGACACGGAAGTAGGCCAGCCGGCCCATGTACGGGTCGGTGGTGATCTTGAAGATCAGGGCCGACGTTGGTTCGGTGACATCCGGAGGACAATGGACGGCTTCCCCGCTGTCGGGATCGATGCCCTTCATCGGTGGCACCTCCAAGGGAGAGGGCAAGTAGTCGACGATGGCATTTAGTAGCTCTTGCACGCCCTTGTTGCGCAGCGCCGTGCCAGCCAGCACCGGCACAACGTCGCCGCTCAGTGTCGCTTGGCGCAGGACAGACTTGAGCATGTCTGGTGAGACGTCTTCGCCCTCCAGGTATTGCTCGGCCAGCTCCATGGCGCCCTCTGTGTCCAGTTCGGCCAAGGTTTCGATCATCTCCTCGCGGCGCTGGGCAACCTCCGCCCGAAGATCTTCGGGCACGGCGCCCACAGCCGGATTCACGTGATCCTCGTCACAGTATACGATGGCCTGCTCTGTGATCAGGTCGACCACGCCGCAAAAGTCGCTCTCCTTGCCGATGGGCATCTGTACCGCAACGGGCTTGGCTCCCAAGCGCTTGACGATGGTGCCGATGGTGCGCCAGTAGTCGGCACCCACGCGGTCCATTTTGTTCACGAAACAGATGCGCGGTACGCCGTAGCGGTCGGCCTGCCGCCATACCGTCTCCGACTGGGGCTCGACACCTGCCACGGCATCAAAGACGACGACCCCCCCGTCGAGCACGCGCAGGCTGCGCTGTACCTCGGCGGTAAAGTCAATGTGCCCGGGTGTGTCGATGACGTTGATCTGGTGGTCGTGCCAGGTACAGGTAATGGCCGCTGACTGGATGGTGATGCCCCGCTCGCGTTCCTGGGGCATAAAGTCCGTCACGGTCGTCCCCTCGTCCACACTGCCCAAACGGTGGGTATGTCCGGTATAGAACAGGACTCGCTCGCTGACCGTAGTCTTGCCGGCATCGATATGGGCGATGATGCCGATGTTACGGATGCGATCCATCCTGTTTTTGTCATTCTTGTTCTTGCTCATACTCCAACTCCTCAACTGGCCGATGGCCTGTTCCTATTTGTATACACATAAAAAGACGGCTCACCGTACTGCTTGATGAGCCGCCTCCACCATCGGTCGTTCACATCAGGCAAAACACACGCCAGGCACGGGGCCTGACGCACTACTATTCTACCACAAGTGCAACAAAACGCCAAAAATGGAAGGGGTGTTGGCGAGAAGGGGCGCTATGATCCGGCGGCGTCGTCCCACCACGGTGCCCGGTCAAAGAGCCCCGTGCTGCCGGCGCCTTTGACGTCGAGGATTCGACCGTTGGCAAAATAGGCAAAGTCAAAGCGTGTCATGTCGCCAGCTTGTGCGCCAGGAATGGGCATGAGTCGCGCCGTCAAAGGTTTGTTCAGGCGCAGGGCCAACGTGGCCATATCCAGCAGGATGCCAGCCAGTTCCTCCTCGCTTACATCGCCAGGCAGCGGCACTGTGTCGAGTCCAGTGCCGCATACGGCCGAATACAGGAGTAGGTCGTTGACGGTGAAGGATCCCGTTTGGCTCCGGGCGGCGAGCACCGCATCTTCTAGGACCGGCAACATCAGGCCGTTAAAGCCGGTGTGGGCAAAGCCGGCCTGTTGCAGGCAGCCGGTGAGCAGGGAGGCGACGAACAGCGTCCCCGGCATGCCAAATCGATCTACCCCCAAGCGCTCAATGGCCGCGCCGATGCTGCGCCTTTCTTCCGGGAAGGGAGCCAGCGAAAAGTCCAGGCCGGCGTACCGGCAGCCATGGCGCGCG
>JASFOV010000545.1:0-3529 GCA_050116355.1 Anaerolineae bacterium | reverse complement strand
CGCACCGTATTGTCACGGGCGATCTGGGCAGCCTACCAACGTTCGCAGGCGCTGGGGGGCCAAGCCAAAAAGGGAGGCAAGGATGGCGAAGATCCATGTAATGGCACGATGCGGGATGATGTTTCTGGCCCTTCTGTTAATCGCTTGTGAAGGCTATACCCAGGTCGGCAGCAGCACCAGCAGCTACCAAGACGCAAACGGCGGGCGCATAGAGACGACCATCCAGAAAGCCAACGGCACAATCACCGAGGACATCGAGGTCGACTCCACCGGGAGTCTCGTCTTGGAGACAGACGTGACGCTGTCGGTGGGAGAGGGCACCTACAAGATCGAGCTCTTGGGCGAGGATGGGGAGGTGACCCTGGTGCTGGAGGCAAGGGGCGGCCAGGCTATCAGCGGTCACGGACAGATGGTCACCGACGCCTTCGGTGAGGCGAGCTACCGCGTCACCGCCACGGAAGCAGAAGACGTCCAATACACACTCGATTACACCTTCCGCTAAGGCGACTCACAACAGATGAACGTCCAGCAATCCCCGTCGCGCTATCCGGTCGCCACTTGGCGGCTTGTGATAGATTGCTCGGCCGATGGGGCGACCAATATGGCTATCGACGAAGCCATTATGCTGGCCGTCATCGATGGCGCGAGCCCACCGACCCTGCGCTTCTACGGTTGGTCGCCGCCATGTTTGAGCTTGGGGCGCAACCAGCCTCTGGCCGACGTCGACCAAGCCGCCTGCCGGGCGGCCGGGGTGGATGTTGTGCGCCGGCCCACAGGCGGGCGGGCGATCCTGCACACCGACGAACTGACCTATTCAGTCATCCTGCCACAAAGCGATCCACGGGCCGAAGGCGGAGTGACCGAGAGCTACCGGCGACTGAGCGAGGGCCTGTTGGCCGGCCTGCATCTGTTGGGCGTCGAGGCCAGCCGGTCGCTGGGCCGCAAACCCAGCGGCGACCCATCCGCGGTCTGCTTTGAGGTGCCATCCGATTACGAGATCGTCGTCGGTGCCCGCAAACTGGTTGGCAGCGCCCAGTGGCGGTCCAAGGGTGGGGTGCTGCAGCATGGCAGCCTGCCACTGTGGGGCGATCTGGCCCGCATCGTCGACTATTTGGCCTTCTCAGAGGAGGAACGGGCCAGGCAACGGCCTCATGTTCGCGCCCGCGCGCTCACCGTGCAGACGGCCAAGGGCGGTCAGCGGGTGTCCTTCGATGACGCCGCCCAGGCCATGGCCAAGGGATTGGCCACCTCCCTCAACCTGATCTTGGAACCTGGAGGCCTATCCGCACAGGAACGGAAGCAAGCTGCCGTTCTGCGTCGCGGGCGCTACGCCACGGCCGGTTGGGCCGGCCGTACCTGACCCTCCGGGAGGAGACAAACCGCCATCCTGCGCTGGGCCTCTTCTTCCTAGCTGTGGGAGGCAATACCAGCGATAAACCGTTTGCAGGCCGTCCTCAGTCACTGAGAGGATAACGTTTGTGAAGCTGGGTAGCTTGCTATTTGGGAGGACAAAGCAGAAAGCCGGGTGCTTCAACCGGCACCCAACGCTCGCGGCTCTCGCCGGCTACGGGCTCTTGACCGCCTTGTTCTACAGTCCAATCCTGGTTGGATGGCGCACATTCCCTCAAAGCGATTTCACCGACTACTTCTACCCGCTCAGCACCTTTTTGCGCCAAGAGCTGGGAGCCGGTCGTCTGCCCCTCTGGAATCCCCATGTACTCGCTTCCCACCCGTTCCTGGCCAACGTGGAGGCGGGCGTGTTCTACCCTGTCAGCGGCTTGTGGCTGTTATTGACACAACCTTGGGCCAGCCCAGCGGCACGGCTCTACTGGCTGCAGTTGGATGCCGTACTACACACCATGCTGGCCGGCTTCTTTGTCTATCTGCTGGTACGCGACCTGACCGGCCGTCGAGGGGCCGCCTTTCTGGCCGGATGCGTATTTGCCTTTTCCGGCTATCTGACCGGCTATCCACCGCTACAGTTGAACATACTGCGCACGGCCGTTTGGCTACCCCTCCTATTGTGGCTGCTGCGGCGCGGGTTCGGACAGCTCGAGCAATGGCGATGGTGGATCGGTGCGGCGCTGGTGTACGCGACCGCCTTCCTGGCCGGCCACCCCCAGACGTTCCTGTACGTTAGCTATACCTCGCTAGCCTGGATCCTCTTTCTGCTGATACGGTCACGACACAAGCTCATGGCTTGTCTGTGGCGTATTGGTGCCTTCTACGCACTATCCTTAGCCCTCGCTGCAGCGCAGGTGTGGCCCAGCCTGGAGTTAGCCCGGCTAAGTATGCGCGCTGGCGCCAGCTACGACTTTGTAGCTGGCGGATTTGCCCTACGCGATGCTGCGCAGGTTTTCTTGCCCGGTGTTCTATCCCGCTTTTCGCCCCTGTACGTGGGGCTAGCTGGCCTGGGCCTGGCTCTGTTGGCCAGTGAGTATCCTGCACCGGTACGGACGCAACGTCCCCCGCCGGCCAGTTCGGAAACAGCAACATCTCCGTCCCAAGCAGGGGATCGGGGGGTGTTGCTCTTCTTTGCCGCGCTGGTCGTGCTGGCCCTCCTGGTGAGCTTTGGGGATAATGGCTTTCTCTATCCGCTTATGTTCCGCTGGCTGCCAGGATGGGATCTCTTTCGCAACCAAGAGCGCGCGGCCTTTCTGGTCACCTTTGGCCTGAGCGTGCTGGCCGGATATGGTGCGGAGACGGTTGCAACTCTCTCTGTTCGCCGCAGGCGGCTAGTGGCTATCATCTTTGCTACAGTAGCCGCGATCTGTGTGGCCACCATTGCCGTCTGGATACAGCGGAACGAGAACCTAGCTCTAACTCCGAATGAACTGCGATGGACCGTGGGGTTGGCCGGGGCAGTCTTGGCTGGTTGGGTTGTGCTGCTTTGGGCGCGATGGCCAGCGCAGTGGCGAGAGGCTTTGTTGACGGTCCTCGTCCTGGTCGATCTGTTTGCCGCGAACCTGGCAACGGATCTCGCCTGGTTCGATCCTACCCCGTTGCCCGAGTCTCAGGCAATTGAAGCGCAACTCGACGCTCACGACACTGGGCGCCTGGGGCTGCCGGGCCGGGTCCACAACGAAAACCGCATCCCACCCGACTATGGCGTTGGTGTTGCCGCGGAGGACGTGCGGGGATTCAGCCAGCTGCGCCTAGCTCGCTATGAAGCGTTGTTCAATGAATTTCCAGTGACACGCATGTGGCAGTTGCTGGGCGTGGCGTACGTTCTGACCTGGCGCGATGCCGGGCAGATGCCCCCAGCCGATTTGATAGCATGGTTTCCCGCGGCAGACGGCACCACATTCCTGTATCGTCTCCGGACGCCCAGTCCCCGCAGTTGGGTGACGCACCAAGTCCGCATCGCTGAGGACGAAGAGACATTGCGATTGCTAGCCGATTTCGATTTTGATTTGGAAAACGTAGCCTTGGTGCCACCTGCTCAGGGACAGCTACCCAGGAACGATGCGCTCCAGTCCGGTACTCTGTCGCCAGTGGGCCACGATCAAGTGCGTTTGTGGCGATTGGC
>JASFOV010000544.1:0-3529 GCA_050116355.1 Anaerolineae bacterium | reverse complement strand
TGCCGGGGCTGTGTTCTCAGGGCCGGCACCCGCCCCGCTCATGTTGGTTGGCCAGGCGCCGGGGGTGACCGAGGCCGAGGTTAAGCGCCCGTTCAACGCGTCGTCGGGACGGAGGTTGTTCCAGTGGTTGTCTCAGGCAGATCTTGAAGAGACGGCGTTCCGGGCCAACTACTATATGACCGCTGTGACCAAGTGTTATCCCGGCAAGCATCCTACAGGCAAGGGGGATCGCAAGCCGAGTCGTGCAGAGCAACGGTTGTGCCGTCCGTTTCTGGAACGGGAACTGGCACTGGTCCGGCCTCGGGTGCTATTGCCTGTAGGTGGCTTGGCCATCGAAACCATCCTGGGTCGCAAGATGCGGTTGGACCAGGCTGTTGGGCATTGCTTCCAGATGGATGGTCGTTGGGTGCTGCCACTGCCACATCCCTCAGGGGCGAGCTTGTGGCCGAACCGTCCGGAAAACCAGGCGCGGTTGGAACGAGCGTTGGACATCCTGCGAGCAGATCTCGTTCCCTTACTGACTGAGTAAAATAGGCCGGCCGTAGACCAAGGCCGGAGAAAACAAGGGAGGTACCTGAATGGACATCCGGGTGATATCCGGTAGCATTGAGGCCACTGAGGACGAGCTGGTCGTTGTCAATCTCTTTGAAGGGGTACAAGAGCCGGGCGGAGCCACCGGGGCGGTAGACCGTGCGCTCCAGGGGGCGATCAGTGAGGCTATTGCGGCCGGTGATCTGGAGGGCAAGAAGGGGCGCGTCGCCTTGTTCTACCCGCGTGGAGCGATCCCGGCGGGTCGAGTGCTGGTGGTGGGTCTCGGTCCCAGGAGAGACTTTACCCTTGATACCGTCCGCTGGGCCGCAGCTGCTGCGGCCCAAAAAGCGCGGGAGCTGGGAGTTCCCTCCTTCAGCAGTATTGTGCATGGGGCGGGCGCAGGAGGCTTTGGTCTCGAAGCGGCTGCCCAGGCCGTTGTGGAGGGTACCCTTCTGGGTCTCTACCGCTATCGGGAGTTGAAGAACGAGCAACCGGACCGGCCCGATCCCGAGTTCTTTACACTGGTACAGTTTGGTGAGGAGGGGCTGCCGGCCACAGAAAGAGGGGCCCAGGCAGGTCAGATCGTGGCTGAGGCGACCTGCTTGGCCCGAGATCTGGTCAATCGTCCAGCCAACTATGCGACGCCTGCCGATCTGGCCGACTTGGCTTTGGAGATCGCGAGCGACTTTGATACGATGCGTTGCCAGGTCCTCAGTGAGGAGGATGCCGACGATCTCAAGATGGGGGCATTCTTGGGCGTGGCCCAGGGCAGCGATGAACCGGCGGTTTTTATTGTGCTGGAACACAATCCAGGCCGGGACGACTTGGATACGATTGTATTGGCCGGCAAGGGTATCACCTTTGATACCGGAGGAATCTCGCTCAAGCCGGTGGACAGAATGGACCGGATGCGGGGCGATATGGCCGGTGGGGCGGCGGTGCTGGCCGCTATGCTGGCGGTAGGCTCTCTAGAATTGCCGCTGCATGTTGTTGGTTTGGTGCCCGCCACGGAGAACATGCCCAGTGCGCGGGCCTATAAACCGGGCGACGTCCTGGTGGCGATGAACGGCAAGACGGTGGAGATTATCAGCACAGACGCTGAAGGACGCCTGATCTTGGCTGACGCGCTGGCCTATGCCTCGCGCTTTGAGCCCAGGGCTGTGGTGGATCTTGCGACTCTCACGGGGGCGTGTGTTGTGGCGCTGGGCCGCGGGATGGCGGCAGGGGCGTTCGGCACGGATGACGGGCTGCTGCATCGTCTGCAAGTTGCTAGTGATACGACGGGCGAACGAATCTGGCCGATGCCGCTTTATGATGAATACCTGCACGCATTGGAGAGTTTGACTGCGGATCTGACCAACAGCGGCGGGCGACATGGCGGCGTGGGAACCTCGGCGATGTTCCTCAAGCAGTTTGTAGAAGGCTATCCCTGGGTTCACCTGGATATTGCCGGCATGTCCTTTGAGGAGCGCTCGGGCGGTGACAAGCGGCCGGCCTACCTGCAAAAGGGCGGGACCGGATTTGGGGTGCGGCTTTTGGTTCAGTTCCTGCGGAATTGGTTGGAGGCCAACGGATGAGTCTGCGGCTGGCCATCTTTGACTTGGATGGGACGCTGAAGCAGGCCCGCGATCCGTATGTCTACTTGCACAAGGCTCTGGGAACGTGGGAATCATCCCTGGTCTTCCATGACAAGGGGCTGTCCGGAGAACTTGACTACGACGAGTGGCTGGGCCTGGACGCTGCGCTGTGGAAGGGTACTACTCTGGACAGGATCAGGGCAATCTTCCAGGAAAATGAGTACCTGCCCGGAGCCCAAGACACAGTAAAAGCCCTGCAGCAGGTGGGTGTCAAGGTTGCGCTCGTGAGTACAGGGCTGCTGGTGCACGCCCAACAAGTCCAGGCTGAGATGAGCCTAGATCGCGTTGTGGCCAACGAGATCTTTTTTGAAGCGGGCTGGGTGACGGGCCTGGCCCGGACCCACATCCCGGAAGGCGGGAAAGGACCGGTTGTGGAGCAGTTGCAGACAGAGTTCGGTGTGAAGCCTGAGGAGTGCCTAGCGGTGGGTGATAGCCCCTCGGATGTGGCCATGTTTGGGCGGGTCGGGGTAGGCGTAGCCATCAATCCAGCCACTGAGCAGGTTCGGCAAGGCGCACACCTGGTCCTCGAGGAACCCGATATGCGACCGTTGTTGCCCCGGTTGCACCAATTTGCGCCCGGATGGATCCCAACGATAGACGACAAGGAGCTAGACGACGGATGACGGGCGAAATCGCGCTGATGCTGAGCATCCTGGGGATCGCCATCGTATTGTTCATTGTCGATTGGTTGCGCGTAGATATCGTGGCGATCCTGGTGTTACTGGCCCTGATCCTGACGGGACTCGTCACACCAACGGAGGCGTTTGAAGGGTTTGCCAGCCCGGCGGTGATCACCGTGTGGGCCATCTTTATCGTCAGTGGCGGGCTCTTTTACACCGGTGTGGCCATGAGGCTGGGCGATCGCTTGCTCAAAGTGGCGGGCAAGAGCCAGTCACGGCTGGTCGCCCTGTTGATGACGACGGTAGGTTTGATGTCCGGAGTCATGAATAATGTGGGCGCGACAGCGGTGCTGATGCCGGCCGCTGTATCTCTGTCGCGCAAGTCGCAGGTCAACGTCTCGCGGCTTCTGATCCCCCTGGCCTATGGCTCGCTGCTGGGGGGTATGATGACCCTCATCGGCACCCCGCCGAACATTCTGGTCAGCGACGCGCTGCGTTTGGCCGGGATGGAGCCCTTCTCGTTGCTCGACTATGCGCCGTTGGGCATTGTCGCCACTGTGGTGGGCATCGCCTATATGGTCCTTTTGGGGCGCCATCTGCTCCCTGATCGTTCCCCGGCCGAGCGACTGGCGGCAGCGGAGGTCGCTGAAGAGGACTTGGTCGATCTATATCGTCTGGGGGAGCGGTTGTTCCGGGCCAGGGTCCCAGCTCGCTCACCACTCATCGGCAAGAGTTTGTTGG
>JASFOV010000543.1:0-3544 GCA_050116355.1 Anaerolineae bacterium | reverse complement strand
CAGGTCCATGTGACCGGAGATGAAATCTGCATGGAGATGAGTCTGCACAATGTGGGTAATAGTCACCCCCAGCTCGCGTGCCTGGGTGAGGTACAGATCCACATCCCGCTGTGGATCGATCACCGCACAGCTTCCTGTCCCGGCGAGGATATACGAGCTGTGGGCAATCTTGCCCAGGAAGTAGTGTTTGAGCAACATGACGTTTGCCTCCCGTGGTTTTGTGTGGAACCTCATCAGTCCCATTTGCTTGACATTTGTGCAGGAGATTATACAATGTCAAGCGAGCCAACGCAAATGCCCATTTGTACGGTACCAACAGGCATACCACTCTTGCCTCCAGCCACTCGCACGGGTCCTGAAGGCTCCATGCGTCCGCTTGCGTTTCTGAATGCCTGTGATATACTGGCCCAAGGCACTAGCAGAGCTTGAAGCGTTACCATGCTGGCTGGCCTTGTTGCGCCAGCGTCGAGTTCGCCGACCAGACTGTCCGTCTGCGCAACTCGCACCGACCACGATCAGCGGAGGCCATCGAGGGCCCGCAGCTAGGCAAATGATTGAACTACCACTCGATCTGTTCTTCAGTCCGCTGGACTTCTGGGGCCTGGAGTTGAAGACGCGCTCCTGCAACGGGGAGAGGTAAGCTCTTGACCACCGATAACTTTCTGGTGCTGGGCATTCTCGCCGTCGCAATTCTGCTCTTTGTCAGTGAAAGGCTGCGGGTTGACGTTGTGGCCCTGATCGTGCTGGTGGCCCTGGTGCTGACCGGACTGGTAACGATTGAAGAGGCATTTTCCGGCTTTGCCAGCCCAGCGGTCATCGTCGTCTGGGCAGTGTTCATCGTCAGCGGCGGTCTCACCCGCAGCGGCGTGGCCGATCTGATCGCCGGGCAGGTGATACGCCTGGCAGGCCGCAACCAATTCCGTCTGGTGGGCTTGATCATGGTCGCCGTGGGCCTCATGTCTGCCTTTATGAGCAACGTTGGGGCGGCGGCCATCCTGCTGCCGGCAGTGATGACTGTCGCCCGCGAGATGGACATCCCCCCCTCCAAGTTACTCATCCCCCTTGCCTGGGCATCCCTCCTCGGCGGCAACGTGACCATGGTCGGCACGCCGCCCAACATTCTGGCTTCCAGCATCCTGGAGAGCTATGGCGGCATCGAACCCTTTGCCTTCTTTGACTTTGCGCCGATGGGCATCGTCGTGCTGGCAGCCGGCATCCTATACGTGCTCACCGTCGGGCGCCGGCTGCTGCCTGAACGCACGCCCGGAGGTGACTTGACCAACAGCTACCCGGTCCAGGAATACCTGACGGAGGCCCGCGTCGCGGAGGATTCCCCCCTGGTTGGCAAAACAGTACAGGAGGCGGACTTGGAGCGACGCCACGGCCTCAACGTCATTCACATCCACCTCTGCTGCCAGGAGGGGGAAACCGCCCCGACCACCACCGAGCATCGCCTACAACCTGGCGACGAACTGCATCTAGAGGCCACAGCCAAGGCCATCTTGGATGCCAGTCAGACGCTCGGGTTGACACCAGTGCCCGATCGGCCCATCCAACCCTGGGAGCCGGAGCCCGGGCGCCCAGCCTTTGAATTGGCCGAAGTAGTGCTGGCCCCCTCTTCGAGTCTACGCTACAGAACCCTACAACAGATAGACTTCCGGTCCCGCTTTGGCCTGGCCGTACTGGCTATCCGCCACCACGGTACGACCCTTTTCGAAAGGCTGAGTCACGTCACGATCGACTACGGTGACTCGCTGCTGTTACACGGACCCGTAGACAAGATCAACCTGCTGCGCCATGAGCGCGACTTTTTGCTGCTGGACATGCCGCCTCTAGAAACGCGCCGCACCCAGAAAGCACCGGTTGCGGTTGCCATCCTGCTGGGCGTGTTGGCGGTTGTAGCGGCCGGCTGGCTACATGTCTCGGCAGCGATGCTCATTGGCGCGCTGCTCATGGTGCTCAGTGGCACGCTGACCATGGATGAGGCCTACCGCTCCATTGACTGGAAGTCGGTCTTTCTCATCGCCGGCATGCTGCCCCTGGGACTGGCCATGCAGAGCACGGGCACGGCCCAATTGCTGGCCGACCAGATTGTTTCCCTGGTTGGCAACTGGGGGCCACTGGCTGTCATGATGGGCATCTATTTGGTAACTGGGCTCCTGACCGAGGTCATCTCCAACGCGGCGGCAGCGGTGCTCGCCGTGCCGATCGCCGTCGATGCCGCCCTGAACCTTGGTGCTAGCCCTCACGCCTTTGTGATGGCCACCGTCATCGCTGCCTCGACCTCGTTCCTCATGCCCATCGGTCACCAGGTGAACGTGTTGGTGTTCGGGCCGGGTGGCTATCGCTTTGCAGACTATGCCAGAGTAGGAGTGTGGCTCAACCTGTTGTTGTTCATTCTGACGGCCTTGATACTGCCACTCATCTGGCCCCTCATGTAGAGTCAGCAAGAAAGGACGGGAAGTAGTCTGCCTCACTGAGGGGGTCTTCATTCGGTTGGCCTAGCTGGAAGGTATGACCGCTGGCCTTTGGGAGCGAGGGCTATCGTAGCGAACTGATGAGGATCTTCTGCCAGGTCAGGGGTTGCACGCCGATGAAGGAACCTCCGGCCCCTACCAGGGCCTTGGGTGATTGGTACGCAGACATCAGTCCAAGTGGTAAGGATACTGCTGACCCAACGCTATGGTACCTTGAGGTGATATGAAGAATCCTCTAGTGTCAATTCGTTTAGCGAACGTTGCTCAGAGCCGACTGCGCTGTTCACGAAATGCACAATGGCAGGTTTCGGCCGTCCACGTACGCACGTGGTCCCGACAATCAACGAATCCAGCAGCTACAGGCCAACACAGACAGGCCTACTAGAGGCATTCTTCATCTAGTCTCTTGATGAAGATGATACTTAGCATTGAAGTGAAAACCATCGTAAAGATGCAACCCAAGAACACCGACCAGTAGATTTCCAAGTTGCTGCTTTGGAAAAACGGATTGAGTAGGAACCCCAGTGCTAAGCCAAGAAACATCACCGGGGCAAGGTACCAGTAGATCCGATTTTGTCCTACACGCTCGTTTCTGCTGGACCGATAAAGATATACTGCAAAAACCTGAAAGATGAGGAATACGGTCAGGTACCAACCGAAATAGTTGGAGATGGGCACACCATGATATGCACCGCCATCCTCCCATACCCAAGCCCCATCAATTGTTGACCGTATTGGGTCCAAGCAGAAGTCCCACATGACCATAACAAAGCTGGCAACAAAGGGAACAAGAAACAGATTCCTCCCTTCAATTCCTGTACCCAGGTTTCCAAGGAATACGGTGGCTATTGTCCAAGCTAGGTAGCCGGCTACAAAGTATGCAGGCATAACAGTCAGCGGAACCGTGCCGATCTTCGCGCCGAGCAGGTCAGCATATCGGCCAGTATAGTGGTAGTTTCCAAACGGGAATCCCGTGGCTATGCTCGTCGTTTCGGTGAGCCAAGAAACCAAGAATGTGATTCCAAAGAAGATGAACAGGTTATCCCAGCCATACCTTCTTCTTCCAT
>JASFOV010000542.1:0-3555 GCA_050116355.1 Anaerolineae bacterium | reverse complement strand
GATGCCATCGAGCGACTTTTGCAGTCGTTTGAGACGCAGACCCGCCGGCCGGATGAAGTAGTGATTGCCGACGGCGGTTCGACCGACGGTACCTTGGCAGTGCTGAGCGCTTGGTCCGCCGCGGGCTGGTTGTCGCTGCGCATCATGAAGAAACCGGGCGCCAATATCTCAGAAGGGCGCAACGCCGCCATCGCCGCCGCCAGGGGGGATGTGATCGCGGTGACCGATGCCGGTGTGCGCCTGGAAAAAACATGGTTGGAAAACCTGGTCGCCCCGTTTGAGGCGGAGGAGACCGGGCGCTTTGTCCAGGTGGTGTCTGGCTGGTTCGTGCCCGATCCACAGACGTTGTTTGAAACGGTCATGGGGGCCACGGTGCTGCCCCACGTCAGCGAGATCGATCCCGAGACCTTTTTGCCCTCCAGCCGCTCGGTCGCGTTTCGCAAGTCAGCGTGGGAGTCGAGCGGGGGGTATCCTGAGTGGCTGGACTATTGTGAGGATCTGATTTTTGACCTGCGGCTGCGCGACCTGTATGGAACGTTCGAGTTTGTGCCCGAAGCCAGGGTGCACTTCCAGCCACGCAGCGATCTGCAGGCCTTTGGCAAACAGTACTACCAGTACGCCCGGGGCGACGGCAAAGCCGATCTGTGGCCCAAGCGCCACGCCATCCGCTACCTGACCTATCTGGTGGCCGGGCCCGGGCTCGTGGCGCTGGCCCTGGTCCACTCGCCCTGGTGGTGGTTGGCGCTGGCGACCGGCGGCCTGGCCTACACCGCAACGCCCTACCAACGCCTGCAACCCAGGCTCAAGCCGTACGGTTTCTTTGACCGGGTCAAGGCGATCCTGCTGGTGCCCGTCATTCGTGTCGTGGGCGATGTGGCCAAGATGGTTGGCTACCCGGTCGGAATGGCTTGGCGCTGGCGGAATTCGCACCGACCCGAGATCCACTGGCGCTGACCCGATGGCCTGCACCATTGGCCTGGATCTGGGCACGACCACGGTCACCGCCGTCCTCTGGGACGTCGCACAGGGACAGGTCCGGCACCAGACCCAACGACGCAACGACGCCGCGATCAACCCCCTACAACCCACCCGCGCCGAGCAGGACCCCCAGCGCCTGCGCGCATTGGCGCTGGAAGTATTGGCTGCGCTTATCGCCGGTTCGCCAGATAATGTGGACGTGCTGGGTATCGGTCTGACCGGTCAGATGCATGGGCTGCTAGGTGTTGACGGCGAGAACCGGCCCCTGACCCCTTTTATCTCGTGGCAGGACCGGCGCACCGCGGAGCGGGACGGCGCCGGCGCCACCCCGCTGGAACGGTTGCAGGCACGCCTTGGCGACCTTCCCTGGCAGGAGAACGGCTGCACAATCGCCCATGGCTACGGCGCAGCGATCTGGTACTGGTTGGTAGACCAGCAACAGATGCCGGCCGGAGTCGAACGCCTCTGCCCCCTCACCGGCTGGCTGGCGGGCCAGCTCACCGGTCAGCCAGCGGTCAGCGATCCGACCTTGGCCGCTAGTTGGGGGCTCTATAGTCAGGTGCAGGCTGCCTGGAGCACAGACTATGTCCGGCGCCTGGGGCTGGACGCTCGACGGCTGCCACCCATCCGGCCGGCGGGCGAACGGCTGGGCGGCCTGGATGCCGAGGTGGCCCGCCGGGTGGGGCTGCCGCCCGGCACACCGGTCCACAATGGCCTGGGCGACAACCAGGCTGCTTTCCTGGGGGCTTGTCTGCCGTTCTGGGTCCCGGATCCTGCCCTGGTGGGGGTGGGTGCGTATCGGGAGGCACTGGACGCGATCATTGTTCTCAATCTGGGCACCGGAGGACAGGTCTGCTGGCTTGCGCCCCGCTTCGAGCCGCCCACCGAGACGGTCGAGACACGCCCTCTGTTCCGCGGCTTGTACCTGCGCGTGGGAGCCAGTTTGTGCGGCGGGGCCGCCTATGCCTGGCTGATGAACACGGTGCGCAGTTGGTTGGTCGAATTTGGGCAGGAGGTGGAAGAAGAGGCGGTGTACCGGCGACTGAATGCGTTGGCGGCGGAGGAGGGCACCGCCGGCTTGCGCGTGCACCCCACCTTTCTGGGCAAGCGGGGCGATCCGGGTGTACGAACGGGCCGCATCGAGGGAATCACCTTGGATAACCTGCGCCTGGGACCGCTGGCGCGAGCCACGCTGGTAGGGATGGTGGATGAGCTGCGGGATCTGTATCGCGCTGAGGGCCGGAGCGCTGACCAAGGCCATGAGCGGCTGGTGGCGACCGGCGGCGCCGTCTACAAGAACCCAATATTGCTCGATGTGATCGCCGGGCGGTTTGGCTGTCCGGCCAAATCACCGCCCTGGCGCGAGACCGCCGCCGTTGGCGCGTCGGCGCTGGCGGCCAGCACACATTGCGTAGCCGCTCTCTGAGCCGGCCAGGCGGAGACAATCCGGTGGGTTGGAGGCCGCCTCAAACGAGCTGGGGTACTGCAAGTCATCGAGTCCCGGCTTCACTTGGACTTGATGTACAGCCGCTCGCCTTCGAACAGGGCCCCGTCGAGATCCATGATGTTGCCATCCCCATCCTCGACGGACGCCCGATCCAGTTCGACGTGCCACGATGCCCGATAGCCGATCGCATGGCGGACGCTTAGACCCCGGAAGAGGCGTCTCGGCTCGTCATCTACGTATACAACGATGCGCTGTGTCTTTGTCTGGTTCATGGTGGGCCGGTCGATCCTTGCCGGTATACGCTGCGGACAAGCTCCGAAACTTTGACAACTGGACTTCAGACGGCCGGGAGTTGCTACCCATTGTAACGCAGGAAAGGCCAAGCGACAAGTCTCGGTCAGGTTCAGGTCGAGTTGACAGCTTGAGCTGTGGACCCAACTTGCAGAACCACCCCGCGTGCGTTATAATGATCAAGAAACAGCGTTATAGCGACCCAAACATGCCCGTATGAAAGGGGATTTCAACAATGGCAAGGTTTCTTATCGAGGTACCGCATAGCGACGACAGAATTGAATGCGCCCGGGCCATCCAAGTCTTTCTTCAAACCGGCTCCCACTTTCTGGTCAACGCAGATTGGGGCTGTATGGATGGGGAGCACAAGGCATGGATCATCATGGAGGCAGATAACAAGGAGGACGTCCTGTCTGTGCTGCCCCTGGAGGTCCGGCCCCAGGCCAAGATCGTACGGTTGGCCAAGTTCTCCACAAAAGACGTGGATGAGGTCCTCAGCCAGCATCATTCGAAGTAATTCAGGGGATCGTCTGTAGGAGGCTTGATCGTGCCAGACGCCCGCTCGATACCGCGAGGGTGTCGAACGGGACAGCTTTGAACTCTGTTTATGGCCCATTGCCTCCCCTGGCCCGATAAGGTCTGCGCTCCCATCTCAACAGTCTTGTTGAGAGAATCTCCGGCTTGAGCGGTCTTTTTCTTTGGAGAAGCTCAATACTATTCTCGATGCGCCCGGAGCCAAAACCTGCTAAACTACCCATGGCTGGGGCCATATCCGGTCCAGCCGCAGGCGCTGCCTGTTTTGCGTGGCCGAGTCATGTAGGAGAGCGAAGGGCACGTAC
>JASFOV010000541.1:0-3562 GCA_050116355.1 Anaerolineae bacterium | reverse complement strand
ACGCCCAAAGAGATCCAGGGGGCACCCGGCTACCCACAAGAGGCTGGGGACCGGACACACCAAGTCACGGTTCGCATCGGCGGCGCCAGGATCCAGGTCCCGGCTCAGGCCAGCGAACCGGTGCTGGTCGCGCTGGAACGGGCGCATCTGCAGCCCCCGTCCCAGTGCCGGTCGGGCGAGTGCGGTTTCTGCCGGGCACAGCTCGTCTCGGGCGAGGTATACATCCTGCCCGACAGCGATGGCCGGCGGGCGGCGGACAAAAAGTTCGGCTACTTCCATCCGTGCGCGTCGTACCCTCTGTCCGATCTGGAGATCAACATTCCCCGGGATGCTTGACCGAAGCTCCACCCCAACCGTACTGGCTCGGGCGCAGGAACTGGGGCGCCCTTTGAAGAGTTGGTTGAGACTACGAACCAAGAAACGAGGGAGTGAGCTATCGAGCTCACTCCCTCGTTGGTCACTGATACAGTTTGCACGAGAAAGATCAGCGCACGATCAGCGGCAGGTACACAAACGACGGTTCCGGACCAGCCGGCTCCTCCAGGGCTCCCGGATCGCGTTCTCCAACCGGGTTGGACACGGGCCAGACCACGAACTCGGCAGGCAGCCCTTCGGTATCCGGTTCATCGACGAATTCCTGGACAGTGTTCTGAGCCTGCGCGCCCTGCGCGCCGAGCATCACCTCACCGACATCGCGCCCCAACGGGATGGGATCATGGCCCGTGGCACGGTTGGTGAGAATGACGAACACAATATCCTCATTGGGATAGATGCGGATGTAGCCTCGGGCTCCGTTCTGGGTACCACGTTTCCAGACCGCCTGCGTGCCGAGATGGCTCTCGAGGTTCCAACCCAGGCCATAGTTGGCTAGGGTATCCGGGCGCGTCCACAACTGGTTGCGAGAGTTCTGGGTCAGGATCGTATCGTTGTTCACCAGAACACCGAAGCGGACCAGGTCGTAGACCGAGGATTCCAGCCCCCCGCCCAGAACCTTCCAGCTCAGGTTATCAGCATCCACCTCTTCGTTGTTGCTATTGTAGAGAAGCGCGCGCTTGGAGCTGGGTAGACTCCGATCTTCTTCGCGCAGCGTGCTCAGACCGTAGGGCGTCTGCAAATGGTCTTCGATGATGTAGCTGATAGGACTGCCTACGGCCCCTTCCATGGCGGCGCCGGCAAAGGTGTAGGCAAAGGTGCTGTAGCGGTAGGTGCTGCCGGGCGGCGGGTAGCTCAAGGGCGCATCCCACAGTTGCTCGGCCGCGGCCAGCGCCGTCGTCCAGATGTCGGGCTCTTCGTCCTGCCCACCAACCCACTCCTTCCAGTCCGGATAGTCCGAGTAGTGACCAATGCCCGAGCGGTTGGTCAGGGTCTGTGAAACGGTATGGGTGTGATGGACGGGCATGGTGGGTACATAGTCGCGGGTATCAGCCGACACATCCATGAGCCCTTCTTCCTGGAGGCGCATGGCGAGCACGCCCGCAACCGCCTTGCTGACCGAGGCCAGCCGGTAGATGGTGCGCGAGTCGGTGGCCACATCATCATCGATATCGGCGTGGCCAAAACCACGCAGATAGCGGAACTGCCCGTTCTCAGCAATGGCGACACTCATACCCGGCAGGTCTGCATCGTCAAAGTAGTCTTGCAGGATGGTATCGATCTCGTCCTTGTGCACCCAGCTGGGCCGGCTGGTGTTCTGCCGCCAGACGCCGGCATAGCGCCAACCATCAGCGGTGGGATAGAGTTCGTAGTCGATCAACCGGTAGCCGAGGTCGCGCATCTCGGCCCATTTCTCACCAAACTCCTTGGAGGTCATATCCCGGTACTCGCCCCAGGCACGCCCATTCCTGTTCTCCACCCAGATGCCAGCATAGTACTGGTTGCCCTCAGACTCGTACGATTCGACGTCGATCATACGAAAGTCATCAAAGTACTCGTCAAACTTGTCGGAAAACTCCTGCGAACTCAGGTCTCGCCACTCGTGCCAATCCAGGTCCTCGACATTGTCGAGCCAAATGGCAGAATACAGCAACTGGCCGTCGATCACATAGGCATCCACGTCGATGGGCAGATAGCCGTCTTGGGAATACTGGTTGAACAAGGTCGAAAACTGGCTGCTGGTCACGTCATAGTAGTTGGCCCAATACAGGTTCTCCGTGTTCTCGATCCAGATGCCGGCATAGTAGGTGCTGGAACCCAAGGTATAGACTTCCTGGTCGATCATACGATAGCCGGCATCTTCCCGTATCTGCTGGTAGTTCTCGAACGTCGCCAGGCTCATGTTGCGGGTCTCTAGCCAGTCACGACCGTCGGTGTTCCTCTGCCACACGCCGCCGACACGCTGGTTGCCCTCGACATCGTCCACTTCGATGTCGATCATCATGTAGTCTTGGTCGGACAGCTGGCTGAACCAATCGCCAAAGGCACTGCTGCTGTAATTGCGCCCCGATCGCCAGCCAATGCTGTCCGGATCGAGGACGTTGGCGTACGCTTGCCACTCCACACAGAGCTGAGGAGCCAGCGTGCTCGAGCCTTCGCGGCTGTAAAAGTGGGCGGGCGCCGAGCCCACACCACCGGACAGGACGGCCAATCCGTTGTTGGTTCGTCGCCCGGTGACCCACTCATTGGCCAAGAAGGTGGCGTCCCAGCTCCACCACCCGGTGCGGTCCTCCACGGTCTGCTCGTCGTATGTGTTGCTGGTCGTGCTCGGCTGGTTGTTCCAGGTCAGGGTCGATTCCGACCAGCCATCTTCCACCGCTTCCAGCCTGGTATAGGTCGAGGCGTCATAGTCGATGCTGGTCAGATACATCTC
Source organism: Anaerolineae bacterium (assembly GCA_050116355.1). GTDB lineage: Bacteria > Chloroflexota > Anaerolineae > JAAYZQ01 > JAAYZQ01 > JASFOV01. The sequence continues at coordinate 756 of JASFOV010000541.1, read as the reverse complement.
CAGGTCAGCCGAAAGGACGACGGAACCGGCGGGGATGGCGCTCAGATCAAAGCGCAAGAAGCTGGTTCGCCGGTCCAGAGTCGTGTCGCCCAGAGCGGCAATATCCAAATAGTCGGCATCGCCATAGTTCTGATCGCGGTTGCTCCCGAACGAGTCCCAGGCGTAGGTGTCGGCAACGGGCGAGAAGCATTGACTATCGGCGAGCCCATCGGGCTCGGTGGCAGGTGTCTGGGCAACCACTGTACCCATCCCACCAAAAGCGACGACCACCGCTAGAGCGATAAGCCATACGTGAGTCAAAAAGACAGGAATGCGCGTTGCGCGCGGGGAGAATGACATTCTAGTACCTCCTTAGTGTGAGACTGCTCCACCCTCTAACTGGGGAGATGTGAAAAGTTCATAGCACAGGGGCTCAATTAATTTTAGTAACTGATGTTAATTATATAGCATAAATATAATTTTGTCAAGTGACAGATGTTGCCGACTACGACTGTAGCGTTGATGAAGCAGCGCACCTCCAGGTGTGATCGGACGCTCGGGCCGAATCGTCGTCCATTAAGAAAGAACCCAACAGCCCTGGTTTGCCCGCAAGTACTCAGGGCTGCTGCAAAGTCACTTGACAGATTCCTGACCTGGGATACAAGAGCCCGATTCCGTCTTTGCGAGCCGCCAATGGCGGCGAAGCAAACCCCAATATGGCAAGGGGAGATTGCTTCAATCGCTCCGCTCTTTCGCAATGCGCCGTCCCGGCATCGG
>JASFOV010000540.1:0-3564 GCA_050116355.1 Anaerolineae bacterium | reverse complement strand
CGCCGGTGCCGGCTCAGTTCCTGGCCGGCGGACTGACCCAGGAAGAGGTCGCCGAACTGGACCTAGAATACGCCGTCGACCGCGACATGGCCAGAGATCTACTGGCCGAAGCCGGGCATGCCGATGGATTCTCCCTGGAATTGGTTTCGTCTGAGCGGGAGTCGTACCTCAAGAACTACCAGAGCATGCAGGCCCAGTTGGCCGAGATCGGCATCGACATCGAAATCAATGTGGTCGACCACTCCAGCATGCATGAACTGATCCGGGAAGACGTGAACCCCATCACGATCTATGTCGCCTGGCGACCCAATGCCGACGTCTACCTGACCCGGTTCTACCACTCGGATTCGATCGTCGTCACCGGCGCCAAGCCCGACACCAACTTCTCCCACTATGACCAGATCGACGACATGATAGAAGCAGCCCGCACGGAACTCGACTCGGAGGCGCAAATCCAGATGTGGAAGGATGCGCAGATCAAGCTCCTGGAAGACATGGTTACCTACCCGCTGCAGTACCAGAACCAGGTCACCGCGCGCCACGATTACGTCGACTTTGGCCACGAGCTCAAGTCGGCGCTGGCACTCTACGCCCAGATCACAGAGAATACCACCATCAACAAGTAGCCAATCCGAGGTGTTCGGGACTTGTCCCCAACTCGATGTCGCATGGCTTTGTCCGAGAGAGACATTCTCTCGGACAAAGTCTGCACATTGTATGAGGACAATCCCCCAAACAGCACTGAGAAGTGGCCTGAGGCTTTCAGCCACGGGCCACCCACGGTAGGCAGCAGTTAGGTGTGGTCTGGGGCCTACAAGGCCCCAGACCACACATAGTAAGGGAGGATCTTGTGATCAGATATCTGGCAACTCGGTTTGCCCTTGCGATTCCCACGATGCTGGCTGTGCTAACGCTGGTCTTTTTCGTGGTGCGGGTGATTCCGGGCGATCCAGCCACGGCTGCCCTGGGTGATTATGCCTCCGAAGAAGCCGTCGACGCCATGCGCGAGCGGATGGGGCTGAACGATCCCCTCTATGTCCAGTACTTTCGTTTCCTGGGGAATATGCTGCGCGGTGATCTAGGCACATCGATGATTACCGGGACGCCCATCAATGAGTCGATCCGGTCTGTACTGCCCTATACGCTACAACTGACGCTTACTGCGGTCGTGATCGGGGCATTATTCGGCGTTCCCGTCGGTGTATACACTGCGGTAAAGCGTAACAGCCTAGCCGACTATGTAGGGCGCATTCTGTCCCTGGCCGGGCTGTCCGTTCCGGCCTTTTACTTGGGCATCCTGATCATGTACGCCTTTGCTATCAAAGTCCCCCTGTTCCCGGCGGTAGGTGGCGGCGAACTGGATGATCTGCAAGATAACCTGAGCCATCTGGTGCTTCCGGCACTGACCCTGGGATTGATCATGACCGCCTCAGTGGCCCGGCTGACCCGGTCGGCGATGTTGAACGTCCTTAGCGAGCACTATGTGCGGACCGCGCGGGCCAAGGGATTGGCGGAACTAGTTGTTATTGTCAGCCACGCCCTGCGTGCAGCCCTGGTACCCATCGTCTCGATCATCGGCATCTGGGCCGCCAACCTGATCGCCGACTCGGTCTTGACCGAGACAGTCTTTGCCCGCCCCGGGTTGGGCAAGATGCTAGTGGGTGCCATTCAGCAGCGCGACTATACGGCCTTACAATCGATCATGGTCGTGTACACCTTGTTTATCGTAGTGATCAACCTGATCGTCGACGTGATTTACAGCGTGGTCGATCCGCGGATTACAACGGAGTGAGGTGAAGGATGAGCCAAGAAGCGACTACCCTAGCACAACCCGTGGTCCGGTTGCGAAGCCAGCGACAGCGAATGTGGCAGACCTTTCTGAAGAACAGAATCACCATCCTGGGCCTTATCTTGATCATTTTGATCATCCTCATGGCCGTCTTTGCCGACGACTGGTTCATCGCAGTTTTCCAAGGGCGCGAGGCCGAGCCATTTCTGGCCCCGTATAGTCCAGTCGAGCAAGACACTCGCAATCGTCTGGCTCCTCCTACCCGCGAACATCCGATGGGCTTGGATTCCTATGGCCGGGACATCTTGTCCCGGATCATATATGGCGCCCGGGTATCACTCCTCACGGGCATCTGCTCCGTCTTGCTGGGGGGTGTTTTGGGCGCGCTCATGGGGCTTGTCGCTGGATATCTAGGCGGCAAAGTTGAAAATGTCCTTATGCGGGTGGTGGACGTCCTGATGGCCTTTCCCAGCCTGATCATGGGCTTGATGGTGCTGGCAGTGCTGGGATCGGGGCTAGACAAGATGGTCCTAGCCATCGGCATCGTCTTATCACCGACGTTCGCTCGGGTAGGACACAGTGCGACACTATCGGTGAAAGAGAACGAGTACGTAGAAGTAGCCAGGTCCCTGGGCGCCGGCCGGTTCCGCATCATCCGCACCCACATCCTGCCCAATATCTTGGGCGAAATCGTAGTGCTGGCCAGCATCTGGACGGCGACCGCCATCCGAGTAGAGGCCAACCTGAGCTTCATCGGGCTGGGCGTCTCCCCTCCCACGCCAGCCTGGGGCTCGATGATCAGGGAAGGTACAAACTATCTGCGCCAAGCACCCTGGGTCTCTATCTTCCCCGGCCTGGCCATTCTGCTCACCGTCCTGGCCTTTAATCTGGTGGGCGATGGCCTGCGCGACATCCTGGATCCAAAACTACAACAATAGCAAGGAGGAACGGTTGTGTCCGACAAGACCCAAGTTCTATGGCTGAGCCAGACAGACGTTATTGCCGCCGGCGGGCTGGACATGGCGGCGACCGTGGACGATGTTGAAGAGGTTTTTCGCCTGTACGCCTTGGATGAATATGCATTGCCACGAAAGGTATCGCTGGAATGGACGTGGGAAGAAACACCGCCAGGGCAACAGAAGAACCACCTCAACTTGATGTCAGGGTACGTCGGGGGACAGGTCAACGCGGCCGGATTCAAGGCAATCGCCAGCTTTCCGCGGAATCCATTCCAACGGAATCTACCACGCGCCTCTGCGCTCATCATCCTTCACGACATAGAGGTAGGACTTCCACTAGCAGTGATGGATGGCACGCTGATCAGCGCCATGCGGACGGGCGCTGTGAGTGGGGTCGGCGCCAAGTATTTGGCGCGGGAGGACGCGACGCAGGTGGGACTCATTGGTGCTGGCGTGCAATCCCGAACCCAATTGGCAGCGCTCCAAGTGACGCGACCGGGTATCCAGCAAGCCGCTGTCTTTGATATCCGTCGTGATCGCGCCGAGGCCTTTGCGAGCGAGATGAGCGGGCGCCTGGGCCTGGAAATTCACGTCGCCGCCAGCGCCGAGGACGTGTGCCGCCAGGCTGACATGCTGGTCACGGCCACGACCAACGTCACCCGGCCCATTGTCCATGATGGCTGGCTGAGACCCGGCAGCTATTACGCTCACGTTTCCGCGTACGAGTGCGAATACGATCTGCTCCGCCACGCCGACAAGGTGCTGGTCGATGACTGGGATCTGGTCAAGAACCGCATGTACTCCACCATAGCGCTG
>JASFOV010000539.1:0-3568 GCA_050116355.1 Anaerolineae bacterium | reverse complement strand
TCGCCGCCTGCCTCATAGTGTGCTGCCAGCCGGTGCAGGGCCGTCAACGCCCGGCGCTGGAACTGCTCCCGCTTGAGCAGTACCCACTCTTCGAACAGCACGCTATCGGCCAGGGAAAAGCCCTCCAGGAATTCTCCCTTACACAGGGCCACCGCCTCTTCCAGGGATTGGACGCTGGTTGGGCCTTCGAGCTCACCACCAGGCTGCGGCAACGCCGCCTCTAGGAGAGAGGTAAAACTCGATGCATCGACTACGGCATCATCAGATCGGCTGAACTGAACCGTCTGCCGGGTGACGTGTAGGAAGGGGGGAGATGCCCCGGGGTCGCCGAGCAGTTGGCGCACATTGGCTAGCGCCGTCCTCAAGCTCGTGCGTGCCGCGCTCTCGGGAACGTCGGACCAAAGCAACCCGGCCAGACTCTCCCGTCGATGCGGCCGATCCGCCTCGACGGCCAGGTAGGCCAGCAGGGCGCGCGCCTTGTCGGACACAAAGCCAGTGACGGGCGCTCCGTCAAGGGTAGCCTGGAAGGGTCCCAGCAGGAGAATGGATAGATGGGGCATCTTTCTCTCCTCGTATCCTCTTCACGTTCTCTTCGCGATGGAGCAGTATACTGGGGACAACCTCAACATGGGTGGAGGTGTCGTGTCAGGAAAAGAAGCAGGCTATCAGTCCTATCTCTTGCGACTATGGCAAGACAATAGCGGTAGGCCGTTGTGCTCCAGGGATGAGGCGACTCCTGGGCACATAGAAGACAAGGCGGTCTGGCGTGCATCCCTCGAGAGCTCGCTAACAGGCGAGAAGCAGAGCTTTGCCAGCCTCGACAGTCTGTTCACTTTCTTGCGACGACAGACCAGTGTGGTGTCCGAGAAAGGCGACTAGGCAATGGGTCCTTCAATACAACTCTCGGTCACACAAGATACAAGAGCTATGGTAACGCAGAAGGTGTGCTCTGTCAAGTTGCGGGCAGGTCTCCCGATCGTTCAGGTCTTTGTCTGAGGGGGCGATCAGATGATGCTTTGGCGATTGAACGAGGGATCGGCCGGACAGGCGTAGAGGCAAGTCTACCCGATAGCTTCATGGTGGCCCGTGCACACGAGCATGCAAAGGAGGTGCGAATAGAGCATACGTGATGGCGGCTGGTTCACCCGCCCTTCCAGACTCTATGCGAGCTGGGATGGCCAAGCTAACAGTAGAAGGAGATGAGATCATGAGCAAGAGAAACGCATCAACCCTGTCGGTCCTGATGCTGATCGTGCTGGCACTCACCATGATGCCGGCCAGTGCGGCGCAGGAGCCGGTGCAACTTGTCGGCCAGACGACTTTTGCCGGGGTCTTTACGGAAACGGGATTCGTCTTCTCGCCGGCAGATTGGAACTACTGCGATGCCACAGCGACAATCGTCCAGGACGACGGCGAGACCCTGGTGTTGGAGGTTACTGAATGTGGCGACATGCGTACGTGCACCTGGGAATTCACCATCGCCGGCGGCGGGGTGGCTACGGGCGGGATGACGGCCTGTGACCCTGACTTTGAGACCGGGAGTCTTGTCGGTGATGTGCAACTCCATACCGGGTGTGAAGTCACCAACGGCACATTCCCCGTTTATGAGGGAACATGGGATGGAACCTCCCTCAGCGTGGCAGGCGACTTTTCCGGGCCATGCGACGGTGGCACCTATTGGGGAGAAGCGTGGTTTTGGGATCCTACAGAGGGCTGGCCAGGTGTCGAGGACCCTGATGGCCACCTCGATGACGGGGTGACCGCGGCTGACGGTCCAGCGCACGTAACCTTCGGCCTCGATCTTGCGGTCAGCCCAGCCGCAACGCTGCCGGAGACCGGTGGAGGCGTCTTCCCACTCCCTGAGGTACTCATGGGACTGGGCGGGCTGGCGGTGGCGGCCGGCTTGGGCACACCGTGGCTGCGGCGCCGTGCGCGTGCAGGGGATTGAGCCCGGGTGCCGGGGAGAGGAGCAGGATGCGCACGAGTCCGCCGTCCCAGCCTGCGCACCGACCGGCTAGAACGGCAAATCAAAGAAAAAAGGAGATGAGTCATGAATAGGAGAAGGACAGTAACAGCGGTTATCACGATGGTGGCATTGCTGGCAATCACTGGCATCCCGGCGAGTGTAGCGTGGGCGCACCCTCCTGAGAAGGCAACTCTGGAGTTCTCGTGGGACCTGCCCTTTTGGGACTGCGACGGCTTTACGGTCTATGAGAAGGCCGATATCAGATTGGTCACCATGAAGTTCTATGACGGGGACGGCAACCCAACTCGACGCGTGGAGCATTGGAGCTTGGACGGGGGCTTGTACAGATACCCTGACGAGACATCCTTCTTGTCCTATGTGCCAGCGCATGAGAAGGGCATCTTCAATGAATCCGGCGAGCTAACGGCGGTTGTGGGGCTGTTTGTCAAGGTCATAATCCCGGGGGAAGGTCCGATCTTTCACGACGTTGGGAGAGTCGAATTCGACCCGGACTGGAACTTGACTCTCTCTGCTGGTCGGCATGACTACTGGGACGGCAACGGAGACGCTCTCTGTGCAGCGCTAGAGCCCTGAGTATGCAGTGGCAATGCGGGTCAGCTTGGATGCACTTGGGCGAGTTCGCACCCATAGTTGTAGAGTCGCCAGCAGGGTGCCACTGTCCACATGAAGTCTCTCTGGCCTGTAAACAAGAGCCGATGCACTGACTCGGAACCGCAAGCGAGAATTCTGATTTGTGTCAGTCGCTGATCCTTCGCTCTAGGGCCTGCTAGTTAGCCAACTGGCAGGCCCTATCTTCGGATCAAGCGCACTCACTCTCCCGAGGTTCCTGCGGACAGTCCTGCGAATCCTGGAGCATGTGCATCGAAGTATGGTTCTGGGGGATACCTGGTGGCCTGGTCTTCAGATGAAAAGGTCCAGGTCACACCCAGTGCCTGCTGCCGCAATATCCCAATCATGCCCGGATTGCACAACTATCTCTATCACGACAACTGGACTTTTCCAGAGCTTGGATCTATGCATGATTGCGGAGCATCAGCTCCTTGGGATAGGGATGCAGATACACCTGCTGGTGTACCCGACGCTGCGCTGGACACCGGCACCCAGTCCTGCACCGGGTAGCGGTTCAAGTGATGCTTGAGCAAGGTCAACGGCACGATCAGTGGCAGCAATCCCTGGCGGTAGTCCTCAATGAGGCCCAACAGTTCCTGCTTGTCTTCGCTCGACAGGTGATTCTTGAGGTAGCCCATCACCGGGATGGCACCGGCACTCTGCAGGTGCTGGACGCGAAGCGGTTCACATGCTTGGCCCGCGTGCCCATCCCTTCGCTCCGCTCAGGACTTTGCACGCTCAGGCCCGCCATGAGCATGGCCCCGTACTCGTCGGTGAGTTCGTCCCAATCCCGCATGCCCGCGTCGGCGACGAGACGGCCCATCTCAGCGTAGTGCACCGGACTGTGCGCCATGAGGGTGAGCTTATGGGCGGTGTGGAAGCGCACCAAAGGACTGGCAGTCCTCGGAGGACTGCCAGTCCTGTACTCATCCAGCATTCGGGTCCATGCGGTCGTGCAGTGTGCCTGCGGCA
>JASFOV010000538.1:0-3570 GCA_050116355.1 Anaerolineae bacterium | reverse complement strand
CTCGATATCTTTGCGCCGCATCTTGCGGTAGATGCTGTAGATGTGCTTGGGACGGCCAACGATTTCGGCGCCAATGCCTTCGAGCCGCAAACGCGATCGCAGCTCAGCGATGACCCGATTGATAAAGGTCTCGCGCACGGCCCGGCGTTCGTTGATCAGATTGGCAATGCGTTGGTATTCATCTGGATCGTAGTAGCGCAGGCCCAGATCTTCTAGCTCCCACTTGATCTGTGAAATACCCAAGCGGTTGGCCAAGGGCGCATAAATCTCCAAGGTCTCGCGGGCAATCCTTTTCTGTCGCTCGCCGGAAAGCGAGTTCAAGGTACGCATGTTGTGCAACCGGTCCGCCAGCTTGATCAAAACCACGCGCACATCATCGACCATCGCCAGAAACATCTTGCGCAAACTTTCGGCTTCCTGAGCCTCAATGTCACGGCTACCCATCTTGCTCATCGTGTCGATGTAGGCAAGCTTGGTCACACCATCTACCAGCCGCGCGACTTCTTCATCGAACCGTTTGCTCACATCCTCGACCGTCCACTCTGTATCCTCGACGACGTCATGCAACAAACCGGCGGCCACAGTCCGGTGATCCAGCCCTAGTTCGGCCAGCATATGGCCGACCGCCAGACAGTGTTCAACATATGGCTCACCCGAAGCACGTTTCTGTCCATCATGAGCGACAACCGCTTGCTCGTATGCCTGCTCAACCAACTGCAGATCGCTGCCGCGGAAGTATTCAGTTGCCCACTCCAAGGCACTCGTTTCGCTCACCGCTCGGCGCTCACCTCCATTGCCGGGATTTCACAAAATTATAGCTCAAAATATCGCTTTTGGCAACCGGGCTATTGCGCCCACTTGACCACTTTGGGCAATGAAACTATACTTCTATGATATAGAAGGGGAGAACAAACAGAACAGATGCTACCCATCGGTCACGTCGCATATGCATGGGCTACAGCCGCTTGGTTGGAGTCCCACGGGCATGCCAAGGACATCGACTACCGGGCTGCGGCGATTGCCGCCCTCTTGCCAGACCTTGTCGACAAACCCGTTTCACTGACCATCTTGTCCGAGTCGGGCACGTCCCAGGGACCGGCCCACACTCTAGTCGGACAGGCCCTCTTGGCAACAGCAATTGTCTGTGCAAATCCCAAGTGGCTGCCTTACGCTCTGATCGCTGGCAGCCATCTGATCGCCGATCAGATGTGGAAATACCCACGCACCCTGCTGTTTCCCTTCTCTGGCAGGCTTGACTCCTGGCAGTATATGGGGTCACCAACGGCCATGCTCAGCGCCTATGCGGAGATCGTCCGGCGTCCGTCTATTATTGCTACAGAGCTTGTGGGCTTGGGCGTGCTCGGCTGGATGATGTACCGGGGCAGACTCTGGCGCCGCGCATCATTGAAGCGAATGTTGAAGAAGGGCCAACTCGATCTGGATGACCAGGAGTAAGTCGTTATTATGAGAGTGATCGCAGGTCAGGCAAAGGGAATTCAGTTGCAAGCTGTTCCGGGCAGTGGAACCCGGCCCATCACAGATCGGGTCAAGGAGGCCGTGTTCAACATTCTGAGACCGGACATCATCGATGCGTGGGTACTGGACCTTTTTGCCGGAACCGGCGGCGTGGGGATCGAAGCACTGAGCCGTGGAGCAGCGCGTGCAGTCTTTGTCGAGAAGCACCCCAAGGCTATCGCCACCATCCGGACCAACCTTCAGCGGACCCGGCTGAAGGCAAAGGCACAGATTGTTCAGGCTGACGTCTTTGGCTTCCTTGCTGGTGAACCGGAGCCGTTCGATTTTGTCTACATTGCCCCGCCCCAATACCAGGGTCTGTGGAGCAAGACGCTGATCACACTCGAGCAGAACCCCGGTTGGTTGGCTCCCGCCGGGCTAGTGATTGTCCAGATCTTTCCAAAGGAGTTCGAACCCGTTGGGCTGGACAGCTTGGAGTTGATAGATGAACGCAAGTACGGCAGTACCCTCCTATGCTTTTACGAACACAGGGAATAAGAAGGAGCGACTTGATCCGCCGACATAGACGAGTTTCAGGACCTTGCGCTTTCGATCATACTCGAGTATAATGTAACAAAGGACTCAACCACGGATGCGACTCTGGTGCTTGGCTGATTCAGTTTGATCAGCGACCACCTAGATAGGCTGTACATGTCCGAAGCAAATGAACTAAGCGAGCTATTGGCACAGCTTGCTGACTTGGAACAACCGATCTCGGTCTCCTCGCTCTATGCCCTGTCGGATCTGACCGGAAAATCGGGGGCTCAGTTCCGCCGTGGATGGCGCTCATTTGGTCCAGAACAGCGCCGCCGGCTGATCCATGCCCTTGTGGATCTAGCAGAAGCCAGCTTCGAGGTGAACTTTGACGCGATCTTTCTCCTGGGCCTTGACGATGCCGACGAAGAAGTGCGGGCCATGGCCATTAATGGGCTGTGGGAGCACGAAGACACAGACCTGATCGGGCCACTGATCGCCATGCTGCGTGCAGACCCCTCGGCCCGGGTCCGGGCGACGGCAGCCAGCGGCCTGGGGCGTTTCGTGCTGGCCGGAGAGCTGGAACAGCTTGCCGAACCTATCCAGGCCCGAATCCTGAGCGAGCTTCTGACCACGATTCACCTGGCAAATGAGAGTGTTGAAGTCCGGCGCCGGGCGATCGAGTCCGCGGCGTATTCCTGCACGCCAGAGATGAATGAGGTCCTAGAGATTGCGTACTATGACGACGACGAAAGCATGCGGATCAGCGCCATAACTGGCATGGGGCGCAGTTGCGACCGTCGTTGGGGCGGACAGGTCCTCCGGGAACTACAGAGTGATTCCAATGCCATGCGCTATGAAGCAGCTTTGGCCAGTGGGGAGTTGGGCCTGCGGCAGGCTATTCCCCTCCTAGCAGAACTCATGCAGGATGCCGACCGGCAGATTGCAGATGCGTCGATCTGGGCCTTGGGCCAGATCGGCGGAGGACGGGCCAAGGAACTACTGATGGAGGCATATGAGAGCGCAGACGAGGATACTCTCGAGGTTCTAGACGAGGCTCTGGCCGAGCATGCTCTAGCCGATGGCGACTTGGACTTTGTCCTCTACTCCCTTGAGGAGGACGAGTACGGCGAGACAATAGACGAGGACATGCTTGTGCTTTGGTCTGCTGAAGATCTGGATGATGATGTTGAGCAAGACGAATAGACGATCAACGCCTATTGGGCCAAGGGATCTCGAGTACCATGAACCTTAAACTACGGCGCCTGGTCCGCACGCCCTCTTCGGAGCAGTACGCGCTATTCGACCTGGACCGAACAGATGCCAACTATGATCCACTAAGCATCGGCAAGCTGGACATCCACTACACGTCAGGTGGCCTCTATGGTACCTTTCTACTATGGCAGGAGACCGTAGACGGTCTCCCGAACGATCAGATTCATGCCCTGGTAGAAGCTACCGTTCAAGAACTCTGCGAACCAATTGGGGCGCCTCTCTTTTATGCCGTTGAATTTTTTTCCACGGGCCTCAACAGCTACAGGCTTCACAGCAGCGACGAGCCACAGGCTCAGGATCCTGCCT
>JASFOV010000537.1:0-3579 GCA_050116355.1 Anaerolineae bacterium | reverse complement strand
CCGACGTAGATTTGTGCCCGGGGGAAACATGGGCTACAATGGGGTATGGTTTGCAGAGACTCTGGCGGCGGGCCGCTGGGCGACTTGGCCAATCATCACCAAGGACTGAGGGCCGGATGCGCAGCCAAGAGGCTAGACAGGAGCCAGCAGGAATGGAACAAGAGCAAAGCGGTACCCCTCGCCTGCCTGTCCGCCAAAATCCAGCGTTGCTCTACGCGCTCTCTTGGCTCGTCGCCCTCCTCATGGCAGCGGCCTCCGTCGCCGGTCTGCTGTACCCCACCGCGTTATACCCGGCAGAAGAACTTTTTGAGGCATTTGTCCCCTCGGACTTGGTCAATCTCCTGATCGGGCTGCCGGTTCTGCTCGGTTCACTGGGTCTGGCGCGACGCGGCCGGTTGATTGGCCTGCTCTTGTGGCCAGGCGCGCTGCTGTTCGTGCTGTACAACGAGGTTGTCTATGTCTTTGCCTTGCCCTTCAGTCTGGGGTTCCTGCTACATCTCAGCCAGCTCACCTTGAGCGTGTACATGCTCATCGGCCTGATCGCAAGCATCGATGGCACCGCCGTACAGCGGCGGCTCACTCGCGCTGTGCCGGAAAGGGTCGCCGGGGGTGTCTTGGCCGTGCTGGGTGTCTTGTTCTTCTTGCGAGTCATCGTCGTCATGGCCGGTGCGATCGCCAGCCAGACGCCTGTCCTGGCACCGGAGCTTGCCCTTCACCTTGCTGACTTTGTGATCGCGCCGGGTATGGTCACCGGTGGGCTGCTGCTTTGGCGACGCCAGCGGTTGGGGTACGTAACCGGTTTGGGGTTGCTCTTCCAGGCCAGTATGCTGTTTGTCGGTCTGATCGTCGTTTTGCTGTTGCAGCCGTTCCTTTTGGATGCGCCATTCGCGCCGCTCGATGTTGTGGTGGTTTCTGTCCTGGGCCTGATCTGCTTTGTCCCCTTTGTGCTCTTTGCACGTGGTGTGTTGTTGAGTCATCCCTCGTCGCCCGGGTAGTGTGCAAGATCGACCTGAGTCGGCCCGGCCTTGATCTCGTTGAGCATACGGTCTGTTCGATGCCGAGTCGGGCGCCGCAACCCTCGACCAAGCCCGAGTTGTGCTGGCGCACAACTAGTGCCCGTCGCCACACGCAAGCCCCCCAAGACAGTCTTGCTCAAGGAATAGGGGTGTGATACAATAGCCAGTGGCTCGGAAAAGAGTTCCGCGAGGCACTGCCATGCGGAAGAGTCTTGCGCGAGCCGGAAGTTTCCCGTGGGCGGGTTCTGTAGGAACAGGAGATTGTCGGGTGAAGGGCTTCAATCGCCGGATCTACCACAGCGTGTCGGGCTTTGTAGTTGACCTGAGGGCTATCCTGGCTGAACGCAGTCAAATGAGAGCGCTCATGCGCGGCGAATCCATTGATGCGGGGTTCCGAGAACGGCTCATGCTGGCGGTTACGGCGGTCAATGGCTGCCGCTACTGCTCGTACGCGCACGCAAGACAGGCATTGGCCGCTGGGATGCACAGTGATGAGGTCAGGGCACTGCAAGATGGAGTTTTGGAGGAGAGCCCAAAGGAGGAACGCCTGGCTTTGCTCTATGCGCAACATTGGGCAGAAACGGGGGGACATGTCGATCCGGTAGCCCGTGAACGTATCCTCGAGGTGTATGACCAAGAGGCGGTGGAGGCCATCGAATTGGCATTGCGCACTATACAGATGGGAAACTTGGTGGGAAACACCATGGACTATGCATTGTACCGGTTGTCCTTTGGCCGGCTGAAAGGATCAACTGAAGAAGAAGATGCATAGCACCCATGTCCTTGATGGATCTCGGTGTCGCAGAAACCAGTACCGTGAGGCATCCTCAGATGCCGCATCCGTGGCGAGTTGGCCTTGTTCCAACTGACGCCAGTCTCTAGCCACAAGATCGATCGAAGGAGAGCCGGTTATGGATGTCGTCATACTCAGCGCCAGTCCGAATACCGATGGGCTGACCGCAGCTTGTGCGGCTGCTGCGGTTGAAGGTGCGCGGGAGGCAGGAGCGCGCGCCGAAGAGATCCGGCTGAACGACTTGGCGGTTGGTATGTGCCAGGCCTGTGACAACGGTTGGGGAACCTGCCTGGCGGAACACCGGTGCCAAGTGGAGGATGACTTTCAGCCGCTTCATGCCCGCGTGTTGCAGGCCGGGGCATGTGTGCTGGTCACGCCTGTGTACTGGGGGGAAATGAGCGAGTCGGCCAAGGCCTTTGCCGACCGGTTGCGGCGGTGTGAGGCCCCCCGAGGTGCCAATAGTGGGCTTTCGAATACCCCGGTTCTTGGCGTGGCGGCTGCCGGCGGTAGTGGCAATGGCATGATCACTTGCCTTCTCAGTATGGAGCGCTGGATCGATCACCTGCTCGCGCGCAAGTTCGATCTGATTCCTGTTAACCGTTGGAGTCGCAACTACAAGTTGGTGGCCATCCGTGAAGCAACCCAGGCCATGGTCCAGGCGGCAACGGAATAGCCCCATATGTGCGATGCGGGGGTGAGATGAGCGTATCCCTGCTCACAACCAAGTTGACGATCCCGGCGCTGCGACCCAATCTTGTGTCACGCCCGCGCCTCGTCCAGCGCTTGGAGGAGGGACGATGCCTGGGTCGGCGACTGACGCTGTTGTCGGCACCTGCCGGCTATGGTAAGACGACGCTGTTGGTCGAATGGATCGATAGCTGGAACGATGCTCCTAGCCGACCGCTGGTTGCTTGGCTGTCCCTGGACCAGCGCGACAATGACACGGCACGCTTCTTTGCCTACGTGGTCGCCGCCCTGCAGATGCTGGATCCAAGCCTGAGCCAGGTCGTGACCAGCCTGCTCCAAGCGCCTCGCCTGCCCGTCACTGAGGTGTTGGTCACCGAGCTGATCAACGAACTGGTCGCCGGTCCTTCCTCCTACCTGTTGGTTTTGGATGATTACCATGCCATTAGCCACGTCGCCATCCACCAGGCCATCGGTCTTCTGCTGGAACGGCAGCCACCGAATCTGCATCTGGCCATCAGCACCCGCCAAGATCCACCTTTGCCCGTCTCACTTCTCCGCGGGCGGGGCCAGATGACCGAGATTCGGGAACAGGACCTGTGTTTTACTCTCGACGAGGCGGCGGTTTTTGTCAGTCAGACAATGGGGCTCGGCCTTGCCCCAAAGGAGATCGAGGTCCTGGCTGGCCGTACGGAGGGATGGGTGTCCGGATTGCAGATGGCATCCATTGCCCTGCGCTCCCAGGCGCCGGAGCGCACCGCTCAGTTCATCGCCGGTTTTTCCGGGCGGCACCACTTCATCCTGGACTACTTGGCCGATGAGGTCCTCAAGGGCCAGCCCGGTGAGGTGCAGGAGTTTCTGTTGCAGACCTCAGTGCTAGATCGTTTGAACGCGCCCCTCTGCGAGGCCCTGGCCGACATGCCCGGGGCACAGCAGATGCTTGAGTATCTCGATGCTGACAATCTGTTTGTCGTCTCCTTGGATGAAGAGCGGCATTGGTATCGTTATCATTACCTGTTTGCCGACCTGCTGCGGGCCAGGCTTCAGGAGACGCGCCCCGCACAGGTGCCCGAGTTGCACACGCGT
>JASFOV010000536.1:0-3580 GCA_050116355.1 Anaerolineae bacterium | reverse complement strand
CGCGGTCACTTAGGTCCGGAACGAGGCAACAGCCGACGCTTCGTCGGCGTAGACTTCGAAGGCGCCGAGAAGCTTTGCTGCTTCCAACACCCGGCGGATCTCTGCTCCCACGTGCAGCAGGGTCAACCGGCCACCCGCTGCTTGGATTGCCTTCTTGGCCGCGACCAGCTCACCCAATCCCGAGGAATCCATCATCTGTATGCCGGCCAGATTCAACACCAGGCTGCGGACGCCCCGGTCGAGCAGGGCTTGGCATTGGGTGCGGAGCACGACGTCCCCAGCGCCCACGGTCAGCCGCCCGCTCAGATCGGCAATGGTCACATCCTTCTTTTGTCGAGTCGTGAATTCCATCGTATCCCTCTCATCTCAGGATCCAGAAACAAGGCCTCCGGCATCACGGACCCACGGGTTGGCCCTGAGCCGGAAATTCGTCCGCCAGCAGACTCATCATCACAAAGTCATGGTAGCTATGGTCGTAATAGTAGCCATGGCGCTGGACGCCTTCCCGCTGGAAGCCGATTCGTTCGTAGAAGCGCAGCGCCCGCTGGTTAAAGCCCACGACGCCGACAGCAATCCGATGGAAATTCAGAAAGCCAAACGCATAGTCGAGCAACAGGGTGATCGCTTCGGTCCCGTAGCCCTGACCCCAGGCGTCCCGTTCACCGATGATGAGGGTCAAGTCGGTGGTACGCCACGGAGGAAACATGCGCAGCAGTCCAGCCTCACCGATAACACGGTCACCTTCCCGCAGCACAATCACGAACCAGACGCGATCCTCGTCCTTCTGCACCTTGTCGTAGAACCGGTCCGCGGCGACCGCGGTCATGGGCCGCACTTCGCCCGTCAGACGCCGGATTTGGGGATCGTTGGCCCACTTGCGGATCCAGGCCAGGTCCATCCGCTCCACAGGCCGCAGGTAGAGACGATCGCACACGAGGAAGGGATGCGATGTGGGCCCCTCGGTGAGTTGCGCCATAGACTCTGTCCTTTCTGCCTGGCGGCTTGATGCAGAAACCATGTGGCGGCCCGGCACACACACCAGCCAACCTGGGACTGCTCCGAACTGGACTGATACATTGTAACAGAGGGCTGAGGAGGTAGCAAATGGCAGCCAGGCGATTGACGAGAGCGTAGCCCTTGTCAGCGAGTGGAGACTTGGCAGCAATCCTCCATCGCTACAGCGGTTCCGTGTCGAATTCGGTGGAAGTTGCCAGGAGCCTGTCTGCCTCTGCGAGGCGCGCTGTCCGCGCCGCCCGTCCCGCCAAGGGTGCTGACGACGTGTGGCATCCAGGCCAGGACGGGCGTCGCTCGCAAAAGTCGCTCGCTTCTCGCGGTGACAGGGGCAAAGGAAGTCCTACCGAGAAGCACACGCAAGCGCTACAGCTGCGACCTTGGCGCCGTGCCAGAATGTGGTATAATGGGCGGCATGTACGTCGAGCAGGGCTGGGGTTGCGGGCAGCGGCGCCGGCCAGGGGAGGATGTGAATGACCCACGGACCGATACAACAGAAGCTTAGAAAGGGGTATGATTGCGTGGTGGTCGGCGCGGGAAACGGTGGTCTAGGCGCGGCAGCCCAACTGGCGGCCAAGGGCGCCGACGTGCTCCTGCTGGAGCAGCACTCGACGCCCGGCGGCTATGCCACCAGCTTTGTACGCGGCCGGTTCGAGTTCGAGGCGGCCCTGCACCAGTTCGCTGACATCGGCCCGCCGTCGGCCAAGGGGAGCGCCCGGCATTTTCTGGAGGACGAGCTGGGTGTATACCTGGACTGGGTCGAGGTGCCCGAGGCCTTCCGCCTGATTCTGACCGGTCCAGGGGAGGAGTTGGACGTGGTGATGCCCTACGGCCCCCAGGAGTTCGTCAATGCTTTGGATCAGGCGGTCCCCGGCAGCCGGGAGCCGGTCAGCCGCTACATCCGCTTGTGCCAAGAAGTGAGCGAGGCCTTGACCTACCTGGGCCAATCCAAGGGCAACCCGGACAGCCGGGTCCTGAGGAAGCAGTACAGCAACTTTCTCAAGACCTGCCCGTATACCATGGATCAAGTGGCGGACGCTCTCAAGATTCCGGAAGAAGCGCGCAAGATCCTCCACGCCCAGTGGACCTATCTCGGCCCGCCCACGAGCCGCCTGAATTTCACGGTGTACGCGGCGATGCTCCATCTATTCTTGACCACCAGCGCCTACATCCCGCGGCTACGCTCGCACGAATTCGCCCTGGCCCTCGAAACTCGCCTCAGAGAACTGGGCGGCCAGGTCGCGTACAATACCAAGGTCGAACAGATCGTGGTCGAGGATGGCCGGGTGACAGGTGTGGTCACCTCACAAGGGGACCGGATCGAAACCAGGCACGTAATCTCGAACGCGTCGCCGACGTTGGCCTACAACCACCTGATCCAGCCCAAAGGCCAGGTGCCGGAGGCGGCACTCAAGCAGGTGAATGCCCGCAAGAACGGGGTGAGCGCCCTCACGGTATTCCTGGGCTTGGACGCGCCGCCAGACAAGCTGGGCCTGCATGAATACAGCTACTTTATCTATGACAATATGAACACGGACGAGATGTACGAGACCTTCAAAACCCTCGACGCCCCCCGAGCCCATGCGGCGCTGTGCTCCAACAATGCCACACCCGACTGCTCGCCGCCTGGGACGTCGATGGTATCGCTGACCACCCTCTACCGGCCTGAAGCATGGCGGGGAGTGAAGGCCACGGATTATGTAAAAACCAAGAACCAGATCGCCCAAGATCTGATCGCCCACTTTGAACAGGCGACCGGCGCATCGATCCGGCCGCACATCGAAGAACTGGAGATCGCCACGCCCCAGACCTTTGCCCGGTACACCGGCTCGCACGGGGGAACGATCTATGGCTACGAGCCCGAACCCTGGGATTCCCTCATGCCGCGCATGATGGCCATGGGCGAAGAGAAGTATCTCGACGGACTGGAATTCTGCGGTGGCTATGCCTTCCGCTGCCACGGCTACAGTAGTTCGTTCAAGTCAGGCCAGACGGCAGCCCTGTTGACCTGGAGGGACATGGCGGCAGGGGGGGAGGTGCAGGAATGAAGATCCACGTCAAGGGCAATCTCCGGGACCTATTGGCCTTTCGAGGCCTGGGACGCAAGCGCAAGAAGCACATCGCCCGGGCTCCGGCGCGGGCCAACGGTCCAGATCCAGTCAACCAACTGGCGGATCGCCTGCATCCGGACCGCCAATACTTGACCATCGCCGAGGTCGTGGAGGAGACAGGCAGCACCCGATCGTTCAAGCTGGTGCCCGACGCCGCACGATCGGCCAATGGCTTGGCGCCCTTCCGCGCGGGCCAGTACCTGAGCCTCAAGGTTTGCGCCGCCGGCACGGCCATCACGCGGCCCTATTCCATTGCTTCCGCACCGTACGAGGCGTTGGGCAGCGAAGGCTACTACCAGATCACGATCCGGCGCGAGCCGGGTGGCTTCCTGACCCGCCATCTCTGGGAGCACTGGTCGGAGGGCACCCGCATCGAGAGCTCCGGTCCATGTGGCACGTTCTACTACGAACCGTTGCGCGACGCGCACAAGATCACGGGCCTGGCCGGTGGTTCAGGC
>JASFOV010000535.1:0-3587 GCA_050116355.1 Anaerolineae bacterium | reverse complement strand
GAACCATTCGGTAGATACTGGTTCTTCTGGCTTGTCCCTCCTTTGGTAGTTAGTTCCCTTCTGGCGCGAGGTATGTGCAGCGCCTGCTAGGACCTCGCAGCACCAGCCTGACAACTGAGGCAGACACCATAGGAATCGAGCCGCTGGCCCATCACAGCATAGCCGAACCGGTAGGCCACATCCTCCACCAAGTCCTCTACCAAGCCAACCGGTGCATCGATGATCTCTTGACAACGGACACAGATTAGATGGGGGATGGGGTGGTCATCACTGTCCGCCAAAATGCGAAGCACCGCCATTCGCTGCGGCGTCAGCCTATGTTCTTCTTGTTTGAGTCTTCACACCAGTGCTTCAAATCTGCCTTGGGGGCCCATTTCGTCTTCCCCTTGGATAATAATTATTAATAGAAAATAATCCTAAAAAATTATACCATTCCGCGCCGTGCTCGTCAAGTTAGAACTGCACAAAAACAGATCCCGTGGGCGCGCGTGGTGCCAGTCCAGGTTCTGACCGCACCTCCCTCCTCGAAAAAGTGGGATATCTGGCGAATTGAGACCCGGATTTGCGCAATTCCAGCGCCTATGTTAGAATGGCTTCCACGACCAGGAGGAATGTGGAAGCGCAATCCTGCGCTTGGGCCCGGTGGGGCCGGAATTGGATGGAAGAACAGTCCTCTGAGGGATCTGACCCTCACTCTGAAAATAGACCTGACAAGCGACCAAGGCAAGCCTTACTCTCGACGGAGTAAAGGTTCGTCTTGGTCGTTTTGCATTCCATTGCAAGGAGCCAAACCATCGTGAACTTAGCAGTTGTTGTTCTTGTCGCTGGGCAGGGCGCGGCCCTGAAGTCCCGCGTACCCAAGGTCTTGCACCCGATCGCCGGACGCCCTATGGCGTATTTCGTGTTGGATGCCGTCCTCTCCCTAGAACCTGTCCGCACCGTTATCGTGGTGGGGCATGGTGCGGATAGAGTTCGCGCCGCTCTGGGCGAGGACGTAGCCTACGCGTACCAACAGAAGCAGCGAGGCACGGGTTATGCTGTACAACAGACCAGCGAAATGCTCGCCGGTCAGGCCCAAACGGTCTTGATCCTGTATGGTGACACAGCACTGATCCGACCCCAAACCCTACGGGCAATGGTCGAACACCATGAAAGGAAAGATGCGACCGTGACGCTGCTCACGTTCCGGCCAGAAAACCCGGCAGGCTACGGTCGTATTGTACGGGAGCGGCAGGCTGGGCAGGTACGGGCGATCGTGTCAGACAGCGAGGCCACACCTGAGCAGCGGACCATTGGCGAAGTGGACAGCGGCATCCTGTGCGTCCGTGATGCGTGGCTCTGGACAAACCTGAACGGGCTGTCTCCAGCCGCGGATGACAAACTCCATCTGTCCGACTTGGTGACACTGGCCTTTGAACAGAATGAATTGGTGACAGCCTTAGCTGTCGCCGATCCTCTAGAGGTCATGGCCTTGACCCAGCGGTCCAAGCTGGCCCGGGCCGAGGCCGAGATGCGGCGCCGGATCAATGAGCAGTGGATGTTGGAAGGGGTGACGATCATCCATCCAGAGACGACCTATATTGAGGCCGGCGTGGAGATTGGCACCGACACTGTCATCTGGCCCAATACGTACCTCCAAGGCCAGACACGGATCGGCAGCAACTGCATCATTGGTCCAAGTTCGATCGTCCGTGACTCTCAGATCGGAACCGACTGCCGCATCGAACTATCGGTGGTCGAGCAAGCGATCATGGAAGATGAGAGCAACGTGGGTCCCTTTGGTCACTTGCGCAAAGGCGCCCACCTAGGATCCGGCGTGCACATGGGCAACTTTGGCGAAGTCAAGAACTCGTACCTGGGCTCAGGTGCAAAAATGGGTCACTTCAGCTACTTGGGTGACGCAACCGTGGGCGCTGGAGCCAACATTGGCGCCGGGACTGTCACCTGTAACTATGATGGAGAACACAAGCACCCGACAGTCATCGGTGAGGAAGCATTCATCGGCAGTGGCTCCATGTTGGTTGCACCAGTGACGATCGGTCGTGGGGCAAAAGTTGGGGCAGGCTCTGTTGTAACGCACGACGTGCTTCCAGACAGCGTGGCCTACGGTGTACCAGCCCGCAACAAATCTGAGCCAGAGGCAGAAGGGTCGGAGGGTGACTAGCGTGACTACGGGCGAAGTGCTTCTGCTCTTGGGACTAATGATCGTCAACGGCTTTCTGGCCATGGCTCGCTCGGCGCTCATAAACGTGCGTAAGGTGCGACTAAAGCAACTAATCGAGGAAGGCGTAGGCTCTGCCCGCACAGCCGAACGCCTGGCCACCAATGCCAGCCGCCTACTGGCAACGACACAATTAGGCATGATGCTCACAAGTTCCTTTGCTGGGGCCGTGGTTGCGGTAGCATCGGCGCCCCCCTTGGCTAATCTACTGGAACCCTGGTTGGGTGCCGCAAGCTATCCTATCTCCTTCGTGCTGGTGGTGGGCGGCACGGCGGTCGTCATGTTGATCTTGGCTGAACTCGTACCGGAAACCATCGCTCTGCAATACAGCGAGCGCCTGGCCCTCCTACTGGCCCGGCCCTTGGCGGTGCTGGCAATCCTGGCCACTCCCGTGGTCCAGGCGATGGTCTGGCTCAGCAACTCGATTTCGGGCCTGTTCGGGGCAGAGGCCCGTGGCGAGATGCCTTTCGTGACGGAGGAGGAGATCAAGACCCTCGTGGATGCGGGAGAGGAAGAGGGTGTCATCCAGGAAGAAGAGAAGGAGATGATATACTCCATCTTTGAGCTGGGCGACACCTTGGCCCGCGAAGTCATGGTGCCGCGCATCGATGTTGTGGCTCTGGACGTGTCCACCCCCCTGCTAGAGGCGCTGGATACAATCATGGAGGCGGGTCACTCGCGCATTCCCATATACCGGGAGACGATTGACTATGTGGAAGGCGTCCTCTATGCCAAAGATCTGTTGCCCTACTTGCGCCAAGCAAGGACTGACGTGCCCTTGCAGAGCATCCTGCGCGAGGCGTACTTTGTTCCCGAGACAAAAAAAGCCAGTGATCTGTTGCCCGATCTGCAACAGCGGCGGGTACATATGGCCATCGTTGTCGACGAGTACGGTGGGATGGCCGGCTTGGTGACCATCGAGGACCTGCTGGAAGAGATTGTGGGTGAAATCCAGGATGAATACGATACAGAGGAGCCGTTTGTCGAATTCATCAGCAGCCACGAGTACATCTTTGACGCACGCGTGGATCTGGACGATTTGAACCGCTTGATGGGCGTTGGGCTGCCCACAGACGACAGTGATACATTAGGCGGCTTCATCTACACCGAATTGGGCAAAGTGCCAGTTGTGGGTAACCAGTTAACCTACCAGGAGATGCGGTTTACAGTCGAGTCGGTTGCCGGGCGGCGCATCAAAAAGGTTCGCGTCGAGCGCTTGCTGCCCCCAGAGGAAGAGAAATGGCAGGCGGATGAGCCAGCAAAACTCCTCAAGAATGGACGCAACCATGAGAACGGGAACGGGGGATAATCGTGGCTAGGAACAAAGTTCAACTTGGCGATCAGGACTTGGTTGCGGCGGCCCGGA
>JASFOV010000534.1:0-3588 GCA_050116355.1 Anaerolineae bacterium | reverse complement strand
TGATCTCTGGGAGACTGGGATCCGCATTCGGGCCATCGTACAGTGCGTACAGATCCAGCACGGGAATGCCCCATTCTTCGCAAGATTGGGCCATGTGCTCATACAAGGCGACCGTGTAGGAATTGTACACTTTGACATCCTCCGGCTGGTCCTGGTAGACACGGGCGTAATACTCGAGAGCCCCGGGTATGATGGGCCGGATGAGCGTTCGGCGTGGGTCAGCGAGAGAGGTAATTTCGGCCAGCAGGGCATCCCACTCTGCTTGCGATTCCTCGAGCTGCTGTCGCAGGCACTCCTGGTTGTCTTCGCCGCCGCAGTCGTCGCCACCGAAGAATCGCTTCTCCATACGGGGCAGGTCACCGCCTCCTATGGAAATGAGAACGATCTCGGCTTCCCGGAGCGGATCCCGGTACCAGGGGTACTTTTGCACGTTGGTGAGCAGTGATCGGGTTGACTCGCCCCCCACGGCCAGATTCTGGATCTCGACCTCGACGCCCAGATCCTCCTCGATGAGGGCTGCGTACGCTTCGGGCAAGACACTATAGTCTTCCGCCACGAGGCTGTCGCCCAGCACGACCATGTCCCAGGTCGTGTCGCTGGCCTGAGCAACGGCGGTGGCCGCGTTCTCGGCGCGGGGCACGG
Source organism: Anaerolineae bacterium (assembly GCA_050116355.1). Lineage (GTDB taxonomy): Bacteria > Chloroflexota > Anaerolineae > JAAYZQ01 > JAAYZQ01 > JASFOV01. The sequence goes on along the minus strand of JASFOV010000534.1, from coordinate 2,946 downwards.
CTGTAGGCTCGGGAGGGGCTGTCGCTGCCAGTTGCTGCGCTAAACCACCTTCAGTCGGCTTCGCCTGAGTTCCAGCGCAGGCGGTGGCAATCAGCGTGACAACAAGCCCAATTGCTGGAATCCGCCAGACCAGTCCCCTCCACCTCCGGTATGTCACAGATAACCTCCGCATCACACGCCGCTTTGTCCGCATTTTCGGCTTGGCAGAAGCTGTTCCCTTTCTAACATGCAATGCACGCAGAGCAGCAACTCTCCGCCATTCTTCCGCTCTGTGCTCATCGCTGTTCCTGGGGATGATGGTGGACTCAGTATGCCGCTTGACCATTCGCAAAGCATTCCCCTAGCGATCGGACAAGCATCACGGTCCAGTCCTACAACTTCATCGCACTGCTCAGGATGTCTGTGTGACAGCATACTTCCGAGAACTCCATATCATCCACAGTCGAAGGCTCTGCCCGGCCAAGCTTGGCCAACCTCTATGCATTGTACTCCTATTCGGAGAAGAAGGCAAGCGGACGGTTGGAGATCTGTGCCTTCAGGTCGTCTGGTCGCCCTTCTCTCGTCACAGGCGCGGAAGATACGCGAAGTAGTTCTGTGGTTTTCCGGCCCCCTGCTTTTCTTACCTCATCGTGACTCCCGGGTGTTTGAATGCAGACATTGTATCAGTCTCCCATTCTGAAAGCATTCGGAAAGCGTTCGGGAGCCATGCCTGCACCCAGCGAATTGCGTTCCACTTGCGCTGGGTGTATAGTGGGACCGTTGGCGGATTCCACGGCGGTACACGTCGACAGGAGGAGCGATGGCCTGCCTCTCGGTGTGTTTGCGGGGTGCCGTGCAGATCACACTGGAGGGAACTCCGGTCACAGGCTTTGAGTTAGGTCTGGAGCCGTTGTGGGAGGATACGCACCGACAGTTGATGCGCGCGCTGGCACTCGGCGGCAAGCGTAGCACCGCCTTGGCTCAATTCGACAAATCCAGGCGCATCCAACTATCCGGAGAGAACATCCGCGTTTCGGGTAGACCTCCCGGCGTCGGTTGGGTGGTGTCATCCGCCAAGTCAAGCGGCAAGAAGATCCGGCGATCCGGATCGGAGGTGCGCATGAAAGCGACCGCCAGGGCCAGGGTCTCGCCGGCAATTTCGATCTGATATTCCAGCTCATTGGGGGTTCCCCTCCGTGAGTTGGCTGCCAGCCAGCCTTGCTGTTCCAGAAATGCGAGTCTCTCTGCTCGAGATGCGTCGCTGTTGTCCGTTGCGCGGCACTGCCACTGGAAGTCCTGCGCTCGTAGCCACTCGCCTTCCCCTGGCCGATACCAGGCTGTCCCCAATGCCGCTGAGACATGACGGATGAGAACCTCTCCCTCCTCCTCGGTGTAGACATTGGCCGCAATCATCTCATCCGTAGTGGCGCGAATGGCAAGATACAGATACGTTGCATCCCGCATGAGCAAGAGCTTGCTCCCCTCAGCGAAGGTTTTCACGTAGGCAGCGTTCCATTCTTCAGGTTCAAGCGTGCCATCAATCGTGACAGAGGTCCCTTGAAGGAGCGTGGGCAGCTGTTGTGCTGATGGCGCCGGCTCACCACACGCGGGGCAAACCAACAGGATGATCAACGCCACAGTCATCAAGCTGAAACGGATAGACATCCTCTTCCTCCACCGGCTCGTCCGGCTTTTTCAGGCGGACGCCGATACCATTCAATCCCGGTAGGGCGCACCTGGAAGGCGGACCAAAGTCTGCACGCGACTATCATGTCTCCACGATGGGGGCAACAAGGACCCGGAACCCCAAGTTGTTGAGTGAGTAGAATGGTGGATCCAAGTCGCGACAAGCGGAGCGTACGCCCCTCATATCATCCTTGAATGAGCCGCCGCGGATAATCCGGAAGTAACCATCGCTTGCTCGCAGGTCCTCACGACCATCTTTGCTGACGTAAGGATAGACGAAATCGGGCTTGTCGCGATCGTTGCCCCACAAAGTCAAGGTCCACTCCCACACATTGCCGCTCATATCTGCAGCACCGTATATGCTATCTGCTTGCGGCGAATGCGTGCCAACAGTCGTCGTGCATAGCTTGCCACCAGCTTTCGAATTGCACAGTGCGGCATCAAAGTCGTTGCCCCAGGGCCACCTGCGACCATCCGTGCCTCGCGCAGCCTTCTCCCATTCAGCCTCGCTGGGCAGACGGAATTCATAGCCCTGTGGCAGATGGTTGGCACGTTCCCGGTTACACCATTTGCAGAAGGCCAGGGCGTCATGCCAGCAGACTTGAACTACGGGATGTTCTTCCAGTTCAGCAATGCTGCTGCTGGGCCCCAGCGGATGCTGCCAACTTGCACCTTCGATCTTCTCCCACTGCCCATCGCGAGTGTTCCACACCCAACACCAACCCTCCTGCTCCGCTCGCGTTTCAAAGGATGTGGCATGCACGAATTGGCCAAACTGTGCGTTGCTAACGGAGAGTTTTCCAATCCAATAGTCATAGGGAACCTCTAGTGTGTGTTGGGGCTTTTCGTCATCCCATGCCAAATCATCCTCATCCGAACTTCCCATAAGGAACGGGCCCTCGGGTACTCGCACAAAATCCATTCCGATCCAAGCTCCTGTTTCTATCTCGTTTGACTTTCCAAATGGTAGATCAGACTGTCACAGCTACAGGCCCTGGCCCCTGCGCCTGGCCGACTTCTGTGGTATAATCGACTGCGCGTTGGAGTTTAGATAGCACTTGAAGATTCGGTACGAGGTTTCCCTCAGCACAGGGCAGGGAGGAGAAGATGCCGCTTATGCTGTCTATAGAGGAGATTGGGGTCTTGGGTTTCGAATGGCCTAAGCACGCTCTCATCAAGCAGTATCTCATCATGGGAAGCGGTAGGATTGACCTGGCCCAGACAGTTGAGAGAATGCAATCCAGCCAGGCCTTCCACCGGAAACAGATCAACGAGGCATAC
>JASFOV010000533.1:0-3596 GCA_050116355.1 Anaerolineae bacterium | reverse complement strand
CATAGCGACGCACCGCAAGTTCCAGGCGCATTTCGGGCCGGGTGCGTAGCAAAGAGCGCAGAGCATCCCGAACGACACTCTCTTCGTCAGGATAGAGGTTGGCATCCACCAGATCCCGAACGTTCACCAGCATGGCTTTGCTCCCTATCATTAACACCTCAGACACGTTTGTAGTAGACATTATACTCCATGCCATGGCAAAAGGCAAACCTCCTTTCCGGATGTTCAAGACGGGAACGTGGAACCTGCTACGGAGGTACCTGGCTGGCCGAGACGGACGCTCCGTGCTATACTGGCTGACGGGGGAGCCCGTGCGCTCTGGCGAAAGCTTGGCACGACAATGTGATGCTGTTCCGCCACATTGGCTATTCTGCTCCGCCGCGACGCGCATTCTGGCGCCTGGGCAAAGTACCCATTTCCAGCCGAGTGCTCAAGACGAGGGGTTTTTGTCCAGTGTGTACAGTAGCATGAAATCCACCTAGTACGACTTGAGCACCAAGGGCAGGAACTGCTGGTAGCCGCCGATGGCCAGCCGGATCGGCACCGTCGTCCCGCCCTGGGGCGCATCGGGGCTGCTGAGGGTCAACGTCGCCGTGTACAGGCCGGCCGGCAGGTCCGCGCCGGCATAGCTCAGCGTCAAGCTCAAGGGCGTCGTGCCTGAGACCGGGCTGAGGGACAGCCACGGCTGGTCGACGGCGGCCTGGACCTCGATGGCAGCCGGCCCCTCGTTGTCGACGTAGACCACTTCGCTGTCCAGTCCGGACCCCGGCACGAGGATGACGGGCGAGGGCCCGGCCACCAAGGCGTCCTCCGGCACGGGCAGATCGGCCGGGTCGTCGACAACGGTGATCTGGACCTGGTAGCCGGACACCCCACCCTGGCCGTCATCCGCCTTGAAGAGGATGGCGTGCGTGCCAACGCTGAGATCGGACACGCTGAGTTGCTCGCCGTTGCCTAATAGGCCATCCTGGCTGGAGGTCCAGGTCAACATGGCTTCGGGCATCGAGCCCACATCGGCATCGTAGGCCGCGGCCTGCAGGTTGACCGTCTGGCCCTGCATCACCGTGTCACCCTCTGGCGGCGAGACGAACTCGATCTGGGGCGTGGCATTGGGCACCGTGATCTGACCCGATACGGCGCTGGCGGTGTGCACCCCGTCACTGGCCAGGACCCGGAAGCGGCCCTGGCTGCTGGCCACCAGGTTCAGGCGGCTGATGTCGATGCTGGTCTCGCTGGTGGGCAGCGAGACATTCTCCCACTGGGCGCCATCGTCGGGGCTGTACTGCACCAAGAAGCTGAGGTCATCGCCGTCGGCATCGTTGGCCGACCAGGAGACGGTGACCTGCGCGCCGGGGATGACAGTACCACCGGCCGGGGCGGTGATGCTCACCGCCGGCGCGGTCGCCCCAGCGCTTACCGTGGCCAGGAGCGCGCCGCCCGGTCCCTCAATATCTACGCGATCAACGCCGGCGACAGCCGGCACAAACTCGGAGATCGCCCACCAGCTCGCGTCGTCGCCGCTGTCACCGGGCGCTGACGGGCCGGGGTCTGATTCGACTGGGGTGAACGGATGGCGGGCCAGCTCGGTCCCCGAGCCGCTGCGCAGCACAATGGCATAATCGCCCGGCGTGGTCGGCGGGGCATCGTCGACGGTGGGAAAGACAAAGATGGGATCGAGGTCCACGTCGTTAGTATCGGGGTCGATGGTGCCCGAGACCCGGAGCCAACCGTCCGCCGCCAGAGACGTGGCGGAGGCACCCACCGCCCGGGCCGCAGTCTCGGACTGGAGGCGGTCCATCAAGCCCTCATAGGTAATGTCGCTCATCCATTGGTAGTCGCAGTAGGTCATCACGTCATGGGATAGCGGCGGGTAGATGTCGCCGGGGCCAAAGTCATAGCCGACCAGGGCCTCGTCACCGACGATGATGGGGCTGATGGTGCCCCGGTACTGGCCGAAGGGGTTGTACAGATTGCGGCCGCCACCCTCATCGCCGCAGCCGCCGGCCGGCGGTCCGCCGCGGATGTGAGCCTGCGCCAGGCTGTGGCCCAGCTCGTGGCCGGTGTACCAGTCGCCATAGCTGCCATCGAAATCCCAGCCAAAGGTCCCGCTGCCGGTGGGGCCCGACGCCGAGCGGCCGGGACGCGGCGAGCAGCCGCGCATAAAGCCACCGCCGTCGTCGACCAGGCCGTAGGAGCGGTAAACCCCGCCGTCGAACAGAATCGGCATATTGGCACTGGTCAGCCCGTCGACACGGGTGTGGACACTGCCACAGCCTATGTCACTCAAGCGGCCCTCGTCGTTGACGTCCGTTGTGCCCCAGTCCAGATCGCGGACGGTCAGCCACACATCGGCCACCGGGTAGGCGCGACGTAGCCAGTCGACGGCCTGATTGACGTGGGACCAGCCGGCGATGTAGTTGGTGCCCGTGTCGCGCACCTCATAGCCGACCCGGTACAGGATCAGGTTGAGATCGGGCACATTCTCGAACGAGATCGAGGTGGAGGCGGTGTTGTTGTCGTAGGTCTGTTCCAGAGGACTGTGCGTAGCACGGAAGGGCAGCAGGATGGGGTTGAGCGTCGCCGTCAGCGAAACAGTGCCCTCGCGGAAGCCGCTGGGCAGCTCGAATAGGAAGGCGTGGTCCAGCACAGCTCGCTGCGGATCGGGCTGCACGTCGATGGTCATGCCGGTGTTGAGCGGCAGCAGGTAGGCCTGGCGCCCGTCCGTTTCGGCCAGCAGGCTGGCCATGGTCGGCTGCACGCCGTTGCGAGAACGGACGTGAAAGCGCACAAAGGTCCGCTTGCCGGCCGCCAGCCGCACGCTGTTGTCCAGGTCCTGGACGGCCTGCGTCACCTCCAGGCTGCTGGCGACGAGGTCGGTCTCGGGCAGATCGTAGCCAAAGTTGACGCCGCCCACCGTCGCATCATCGCTGATCAGGGTGATCAGGCGCGGATCGGAGCCGGTGGCCAACTGGTAGGCGCCGGGCAGGGTCCAGTCATCGACAGTCAGGCTGTAGGCGCCCGCCTCCAACCCGGTGAAGCTGTAGAGGCCGCTGGCGTCGGTGGTCAGTGTGTCCACCACGACGCCGCCCAGCGCCAGATCGAGGCGGACCCCTTGCAGGTCCGCTTCACCGAAATCGCGGACGCCGTCCTGGTCATCGTCGTGCCACACCCGGCCGCTGATGACGCCCTGCGGATCGGGCGGCGGCTCGGACACATTGTACTCGACCACCAGTTTGGGTTGGGCGGTGCCCTCCCGGCTGTCGAAGCGGCGCCCGTAGTACTCCTGCGGCCCCTTGACCGTCAGGCCATAATTGGCCAGCGTGCCTGCGTACCAGCCCTGGACCAGCGCGGTGACATCCCAGGCGTAGTACTGGTTGGGGGTGGTGCCGACGGAGGTATCGCCCCAATTGCTGCCATCGGTGGCCGGGCGGTTGTTCCAGGTCGCGGTGCCGCCGGCCCAGGCTTCGGTATTGCGCTCCACGGTCAGCGTCACGCTGGAGGAGCCGTACGAATAGCCCAGGTAGAGCTGTAGCTCGGCGTTGGTGATCGTCGCTTCGGCGGGGATGTCGGTCAGCAGGAACTGGAGCAGGCTCCGT
>JASFOV010000532.1:0-3601 GCA_050116355.1 Anaerolineae bacterium | reverse complement strand
ATGGCACGGGGGCCATCATGGCCGTTCCCGCCCACGATGAGCGGGACTTTGAGTTCGCACTTCAATTTGGCCTGTCGATCATTCCCGTGATCGATAGACCCGATGGGCAGACCAAAAGCTTCATTCCTCTGGGCACAGTCGCCGAGGGGTTCGAGGACCACTTGGAACAGGGTGGATTCGACGTTGAAAAGAACGGGTCGGGCCTATACGTCACCCTGTACGCACAACAAGCGGATCGCTTCATCTCGCTGGTGCAGGAGCACCTCCAGCCTGGTTCCTGGACTGAGGTCGTCGGTGGTCGCTGGGAATTCATCTTTGAGGATGCAATACTGACGCTGGATTCCGAAGAAAGCGACAAGGAGATCATGGCCCGTTGCCAGGCCCTGGAGCCCAATGCCCGCAATTACCGTACCGTCATGGAGATGTTGTGGAGCGTACCTTTCTATCGTGATGTTCTTTTTCACCACGAATATGGAACCATGATCAACTCGGCGCAATTCAGCGGGACACCGGGTGATGAAGCCAAGCGCGAGGTGACCGAGTGGCTCGAGTCAAAAGGGACCGGCCATTACCGCATCAACTACCGCCTCCACGACTGGCTCATCAGCCGGCAACGGATGTGGGGCGCGCCGATCCCCATCGTCTACTGCGACGAGTGCGGCACGGTGCCGGTACCCTACGAAGACCTGCCCGTCCTGCTGCCCGAGGATGCGCAATTCCGTCCAACGGGCGAAAGTCCCCTCAAGTATCACGAGGCATTCCTCCACACCGAGTGTCCCACGTGCGGCGGCCCGGCCACACGCGAGACTGACACAATGGACACCTTTATGTGCTCTTCGTGGTACCAGTATGCCTATGTGAGCCCCTACTATCACGAGGGACAGCCGGCCCACAGCCACTCGATGCCTATTGATCCCCAGGAAGCCGCCTACTGGCTGCCAGTGGACGTCTATACGGGCGGTATCGAGCACGCCACCATGCACCTCATCTACACGCGCTTTTTTACCAAGGTCATGCGCGATCTGGGCATCGTCGAGTTCGACGAGCCGATGATCGTCTTGCGCAATCAAGGCATCATCCTGGGCGAAGACGGCGAAAAGATGTCCAAGAGCCGGGGCAACGTCATCGCCCCCGACGAACTAGTCGAGCGCTATGGGGCGGACACCGTACGTGGCTACCTGATGTTCGGTTGGCGCTGGGATCAGGGAGGTCCTTGGGACTCGCAGGGTATCGAAGGCGTCGTTCGTTTCCTGAACCGGGTGTGGGATTGTGTATTGGAGCCCGGCTACAGCGGCCACGACCAGGCCACTGCTAAAGAAATTCGCGATCTCCGGCGCAAGGTCCACCAATCCATTCGCAAAGGCACCGAGGACATGGAGACATTCAGTTTCAACACCTACATTGCCAATCTGATGGAACTGAACAATGCCCTGCTCAAGGCCAAAGAATCGCCCGTATATGGCACCGCTGCCTGGGATGAAGCCCTTGAAGCTCTGTTACTCATGCTTGCCCCACCGTGCCCGCACATCGCTGAGGAGCTTTGGATGAGGACTGGTCGCCCCTACTCGATCCATTTGCAGGCCTGGCCCCAGTGGGACGAGGCAGTGGCGGCGGAAGAGATGATCACCCTCGTCGTCCAAGTCAACGGCAAAGTCCGCGACCGGGTCGAACTACCAGTCGACGTCAATGAAGAAACAGCTCGGACGCTGGCCCTTCAGACGGACGGTGTTAAGCGCCATAGCCAGGGAAAAGAGATTGTGAAGGTCATCTTCGTGCCTGGGCGGCTGGTCAATGTCGTGGTCAAGTAGCAGGATGGAGCAGGCACGGGCATGATCTCCATCCGCCTGGATCAGGTATCCAAGCAATTCAGGCTCCGCCAAGAGCGGCCACGATCCCTGCAGGAACTCTTTCTGAAGGGGATCAGACTTCAACTCAGGAACCCGCGGGAGAAGTACTGGGTACTCCAGGACGTCAGTTTCCAGGTCGCCAAGGGCGAGATGGTAGGCATCGTCGGCGAGAATGGCGCGGGCAAGAGCACCCTGCTGAAATTATTGACTGGTATCATCGAACCTACCTCGGGTACCATCACCGTGAACGGCCGCGTGTCCTCTCTGCTCGAGCTGGGCGCCGGATTCCATCCTGACTTAACTGGCCGTGAAAACATCTATCTCAACGGTTCGATCCTCGGCTTCAACCGGGCCCAGATGGATCGCTTGTTTGACTCGATCGTCGACTTTTCCGAGATGGAACGATTCATTGATGTCCCGGTCAAGCACTACTCTTCGGGCATGTTCATGCGCTTGGGCTTCTCCATTGCCATCAACGTTCAGCCCGATATCCTGCTGGTGGACGAGGTATTGGCCGTAGGCGACCAGGCCTTCCAGCTCCGCTGTCTGGACCGGATCAACGAGATGAAGCGGCGGGGGGTGACCATCCTGTTGGTCACTCACAACATGGACTCGGTGCGCGAAATGTGCGATCGGGCCATCTGGCTGGATGACGGACACATCCGGGCCCAGGGCTCTGGCAACCAGGTGCTGGACCAGTACCTGAGTTGCGTCTTTGCCGAGGATCAGGAGCAGATCCTGAGCTCCGGCCCGCAAGGTGTCGCCGACCGACAGACAACCCTAGATGCAGCCTGCGAGGAAAGCGGTACAGACTGGCGCTGGGGCACAGGCGAAGTCGAGATCGTAAACGTTCAGATCCTGGATGACCAGTATGCCGAGAGCACAACCTTTCGGACCGGTGACACCTTGATAGTACGCATCCACTACCTGGCCCACAAACCGGTCCACGAACCCAAGTTTGGTCTGGCATTGTACCATAGCAGTGGATTCCACATCAGCGGTCCCAACAGTGCCGCGGGTGGTTGTCCCATCCCCCAGGTTGAAGGCGAGGGCTATGTAGACTACACGCTAGACCACCTGCCCTTTTTGCCCGGGACCTACATTCTTTCCGCGGCCGTTCATGATCTAGCGGGCCAGCACACCTATGATCATATCCATCAACGGTTCATTTTCCGCGTGCGCCCCAGTGGAACCCGGCAGGAGTACGGGTTGCTCCGCATCCCCGACCACTGGCAATGGACCCCACGCCATACCCAGCATCATTCAAAGGTAAAGGCGACGTGACCGTGGTCACGACCGAGCCAGCGTCGCATACTGTATCACCAGCAGGCAAGCGAGTCTCAAATTGGAGCCGGCGCGGCGTATACTGGGATACGAGGGCCTGAGCGAATGACCGTCGACCATCCTCGGGTTCTGCTCATTAGCCAAGACATTGTTGGCGAAACGATGGCTGGCCCCGGAATTCGGTATTACCACTTGGCCTGCACGTTGGCCCGATACGTCAATGTGGTCCTGGCGGTACCCCACGAATCTTCACCCACCATGAGCAGCCCTGGGTTCGCTGTCGTCCGCTACTTCCGTCAGGATTGGCCTTCTCTGGAAGGCCAGATATCTTCTGCCGAGATCATCGTTTGTCCCAGCGACATCGCCAGCGACTTTCCGCAGCTTGCCCAAAGCGACGCATGCCTGGTGATTGACGGGTACGATCCACTACTGGCAGAGTGGCTAGCGCTCAGCAGCAGAGCAGACCCAGA
>JASFOV010000531.1:0-3601 GCA_050116355.1 Anaerolineae bacterium | reverse complement strand
CCGCCCACGGATCACCCCCCAGAGAGCGAGTCCGGCGGCGACCAGGCCGGGAAAGAGGGCATCGACCGGGTACCCGCCGGCGATCGGTGTGTCGTCGCTGGGCAGCCAGCGTGCATGCAGCAAGCTGTTGGGCGGCACCATCAAGTACTGGCGCAAACTGGCCGAAAAGGGTTCGTTGTCGGCCAGGGTCCGTTCGAAATTCAAGTCGCGCTGTACTTGAATGTAGGGCAGGGTGAAGGGCATTATGATCAGCGCACAGCAGAGGGCGGCCAGGGCGAGATGGCCGATGACCGGCCAGGCGGCCGCCGCCGGCTGGCGACCGCCCAGGAGGCGGACGGCCAAAGCCCACAGCACATAGCTCGCGACGACAATGGCCAGCAGGAGGCCGTAGTAGAAGGAAGAGAGTGCCTGGAGGCAGAAAAAGAGGACGAACAGGACGACATGGCGCAATCGTGGGCGACGTATGAGGTTGACCAGGGACAACAACGCCAGCGGCAGCCATTGCGTGGTCAGGAGCTGGGCCTGGGCAATGTTGCTCATCTGGTACGAAGAGTAGGCAAAGATGACGCCGGCTACCAGTCCCGCGCCCGGCGAACGAGTGAGTTTCAGGACCAGCAGGTAGGTGCCGAATCCTGATAGGACAAAGGACAGAAGCAAGGCCAAGTTGTAGCCCAGCACAGGGTTGCCACTGACAGCGGTAAGGGGCAGGGCCAGCAGGCCGTTGCCCAAGAGCAGCTCTGAATAGGCCAGGGTGCGCGGGTAGGGATGAAAAATATTGGCGTCAAAGAGGTGCAGCGGGTCGCTCAGGAGCTGGTGCCCGTCCCAAGCGGTGATCCAGACGTTGAGGAGGGCATCCTGCGGATCCTCCACAGCGCCGGCCAGATGAAAGGCCAGGGGGTAGGTAAGCACCAAGCTTAGAGCTACAAAAAGCAGCAGTGCTGCCAAGGTTGTCCTGCGCAAGTTGCCCTCTCGTTCCCTCACGGGCGCATTCCATTCGGGGCCGCAGGCAACGCGGCCCCGGCAGGTGGTATTCGATTCTACCTTAAGACCAGCGATTGTGCAAACCGACCTGAGTGACGCCCGGCACGCGCCATGCTGGAGATGGGGCCTTTCGTCGCAGATACTATGCATGCTGGCGCTGGTAGGGTTGCTTTTCCGGTCGAAGGGTGGTATACTCCGGCGGTGAGCGCCACCTACGTACGAATGCTCCGGCTCTTTAGCCGGGATCTGCGCCTGTTCCTGGTCACAGCAGTGTTGGTGGGCCTGGCCTGGGATGGCGTGCGGGCTGTGCTCTTTAATCTGTATCTGTTGCGGTTGGGCTACGGGCCCGAGTCGGTGGGTGTTGTCAACTCAGCGGGCGCTCTGGTCTTTGGCCTTGTCTGTCCGCTGGCCGGGGCAATGGGTACCCGCTGGGGGAGTCGCCAGGTGCTCATCGTTGGCATGGGGGTGCTGGCTGCCGGCTTTGGCCTGTTACCCGTGGTCGAGTACCTGCCTGAGGCATGGCGTATGGCTTGGCTGTTGGCTACGTCGATGCTGACCTACCTTGGATTCGCCCTCTATCTGGTCAATGGCTTGCCCTTTTTGATGGCGGTCACCGGCGCAGAAGAGCGCAACTATGCCTTCTCGGTCCACATGGCACTCGCCCCATTGGCCGCCTTTGCTGGCAGCTTGTTGGGCGGCTGGTTGCCCGGTATACTGGCCCGCGGGTTAGGCCTTTCGTTGGCGGAGGCCGCCCCCTATCGCTACCCGTTGTTGCTGGCCGCAGTGCTGCTCGTACCGGGTGTGCTGGTGATGCTACCTACCCGTTCCGGGGACGGACCACCAGTGCCAAGGCTGACCGGTCAGGAACTGGAGGGGCGCGCCAGTTCTATTCCCTGGGGCCTACTGGTGATCATTGGGCTGATCATGGCCCTGCGTTTTGGGGGACGGGGCACCGTCACGACGTTCTTTAACGTCTACATGGACGAAGGCTTGGGGGTTCCGACGGCGCTGATTGGGATCCTGTCCGCGGCCGGGCAATTGCTGTCGGTGCCGGCCGCCCTGGCTGCGCCATTGCTGGTGGTACGCTGGGGCAATCCCCGCATTGTCTCTTGGGGCATGATAGGGATGGCGCTCTTGTTGCTGCCGTTGGCCTTGGTTCCCCAATGGGCCGCGGCGGGTCTGGGCTTTGTCAGTTCCACGGCCCTCTTCTCGGTGACTGTGGGGCCCATCCGCGTCTTCAGCCAGGAGCTGGTAGCACCGCGCTGGCGGGCGTCGATGGCCTCTGCCTTTATGATGGGCGCCGGTCTGGCTTTTTCGATGGTTTCCCTGGCCGGCGGCTATGCCATTGTCGCTCTAGGCTACCGGGCTGTGTTCCTGGCTGCGGCTGGCTTGGCAGCGGCAGGTGGGCTGCTCTTTTTCGCCTACTTTCACGTGCCGCGCGGTGAGATATCCCCTCCGTCGCCTCTCAATATCGTCGAGTAGGCGCGGCGTCCGCAGGGGAATGGTCGGCAGGCAAGCCCTATGCGGTGGCCCCCCGCGCTTCCTGGATCCAGGCCAGGACTTGAGACGTCTTGCGGGCGATGCCATCGAAATCTCCCCCGGTAACCGCTTGTTTTGAGATCAGCTTGGAGCCGATGCCGACGCAGGCTGCTCCCGCACCGAACCAGGCCAAGATGCTCTCTCGTGTGGCGTCGACGCCGCCGGTGGGCATCATGCGCGTCCAAGGCATGGGCCCCAACACGGCTTGGACGAAGCCCGGACCGCCGACAGCGCTGCCGGGGAAGACCTTGACGATCTCGACCCCCAGCTCCTCGGCTTGGGCAATCTCGGACACACTGCCACAGCCCGGCGAATAGGCGATCTTGCGGCGGTTGCAGAGGCGGGCGATCTCGGGATTGAGCACCGGTCCCACGACAAAGTTGGCTCCGTAGGCGATATACAGCGCGGCCGTAGGCGCGTCGACCACCGAACCCACGCCCAGGATCAGGTCGGGATGGGCAACGGCACAATGCCGCGCAAGTTCGAGAAAGACCTGGGGCGCAAAGTCGCCCCGGTTGGTGAATTCGACCACCAGGGCTCCGCCTTGGGCGCAGGCCGCCAGGATCTTTTTGGCAATCGCGAGGTCGTTGTGATAGAACACCGGCACCAAGCCCAGATCGAGGATGGTCGTAAGGACGGTCAAGCGGTCAAATCGCGCCATGATAGATCTCCTGTCGCCTTTTCCGTGCGTGCTTGACAAAGCTCAGGCGTACGCGTATAATTAGGATATGAGAGATATGACGTCATATCTCTTATATCATAGATTGGCTGCTTTGTCAAACAGGCACTTTGGAGTACGAGCGAGGGTAGTGGGGTGGCAGGCGCAACGCTGTATCGACCGGTCAAAGTGGGCAAGGGCGTTCTCTCCGAACGGGTGGCCCAGCAGATCATTGAGTTGATCGCGGGCAGGCACCTGCCGGTGGGCAGTCGCCTCCCGTCGCTGGAAGAGCTTGGCCAGTACCTGGGCGTCAGCCGTACGGCCGTGCGGGAAGCCATCAAGCTCCTGGATGCTTGGGGTGTGGTGGAGGTGAAGCATGGGGTTGGCACATTTGTCGCCGATGTCCCAGGACAGGCACTGACC
>JASFOV010000530.1:0-3608 GCA_050116355.1 Anaerolineae bacterium | reverse complement strand
GGCCTGTACAATCGACTGCACACTGACGCCATATGAGAGGGCGATCTGGGTCAGGTTCTCCCCACGCTTCACAACATGGTACACCTGCTTGCAGGTGTCGGCTTTGGTGGGACCAGGCATCAGAACGATACCTAGCAAGAGGGCAGCAAGTACCAGGGCAGAGAGCAGACGGCCTTTCATCAGTTACACTCCTTTCATTCCCAGATGGGAGCCAAAGGGCCAAACTACGGCTTCTACAGGGTATTATACACTATTTTACATATCTTTGTCAACAATGGACTCATACGATTTCAAATGGCTTAAATGGTTTAATGTTCGAAAAAGACGTTTGCCCACTGAAAAGGGACACCTGCAGCGCCGGCCGCCTGAAGGTCTGACGGCTGGTCTCCGACAAAGAGACAGTCCTCCGCGCGCGCTTGGAAGCGATCTAGTGCGTTCTGTATGGCGCCTGGAGCCGGTTTGCGATTGGGACAATCGACTGCGAATTCGGGGACGGTACCGCGGGGGTGATGCGGACACAAATAGCTGGCATCGACCGGTACGGGTAGTGCATCGAGCACTGCCTTCAGGATGGCCAGAGCCTTTCGCTCCGTATGGTAGCCAAAGGCTACCCCACCTTGGTTGGTGATGATGACCAGCCGCCAACCTTCGGCCGCAGAGCGATGGAGTTTGGTAGCTACTCCAGGTAGTAATTCTACTTCATTGGGATGGTTCGGTGGGCGCTCGCCTATGCCGTGGTTCAGGGTCCCGTCCCGATCCAGCAGGAGCAGGCGCGGCGGCGTGGACTTGATGCGCCCCCACATCTCCGGCGTCATGGGCACCAAGATATGGCCGGCGCTGCTGTCGCCATAGATCGCATAGCCGCGCGGCCCGTGCTGCCAGGCATAGGAGGCGCTATAGGCGCACACGATCGCATCAAGCTGATCTTCCATTCCCTTTAGCGCTTGACCTCGGAGTCCGGCGATCGGCGCGCTGGCAATGGCCAGTGGCAGATGGAACGGCGGAGAGGACGTCGCCAGGGTTCCCAGGTAGTCGCGGAGTCGCTCCAACTCCCGCCACCGGGTAGGATACCCGCGCTGACTGCGGGCCTTGTACTTCAGCGTTCGCTGCAGATTGAACAAGGACACCATCGCTGGGTGGGGAAAGGTCTCGATGATCCGCCGGGTGGGGGTCTGGGGCTCAATACCCGGGTTGGGATCAAATCCCTGGGCCTCGAGGCGCTGCCGGATCGTCTCTGCCCTCAGACCGCCATACCGGCTGAGATTGTGGCGATTGGCGGGGTAGGGGGCCGCCTCGAAGCGACCAAAGATCGAGGCGACCTGCCGATCGCACGGGCGGCTGCCCGTTTCGTTCGGGACTGCGAGAGGCGCATCGACAGCGACAATGCCCGGCGCATCACCGGGGAGGGCGGACTCGATATAGGCTACAATCTCGTCATCGCTGGTCAGACTGGAGGAGACATCGAGCAATTGCCCGTCAGCAGACAGAACCGCTGCGCCCGAGGGATTACGGGGCGACCAGGCCAGGTCGATGCCGACGAAGCGCATTGCCTAGGGTTAGTCATCCAGATCGACGATAGAGTCGTAGGATCCGTACGGATTCTCCACGTGATCGTCGGCATGCCAATCGTTGAGCCATTCCTTCCCATCTATCAGATAGCGAAAAGCGTGGCGCTTGCCCGCTTCCATCTGAACGGTCACCTTCCAATTTGCATCGGAACGGCTGCGGACCATAGGTGTAGCGGTCGTGTCCCAGTCGTTGAAATCTCCGACCAGATTGACACGCTCGGCCCACATCGAGGAGGATAGCTCAAAGGTTACGTCCACCATCCCTTTTTTCTTGGCCGGCGTTTTCGTGATCATGGTTCCCCTCAAAGGCTGTGCAGTCTTGGTCGATCGTGGTTCAGTAGCGGCGCCATTATAACGCTCTTGTACCTGACATCCCGCACCGGAGGGCGCAAACCTACAAAAACCGCCGATCTTGGCTACCTACGGTTCAAAAAGATTGGCTATCTCCGGTTCGTGTCAAAGCCCCTACCTCCGGGACTCGTACCTCCAACAAATCCGTCCACCAGCGCCGATAACTGCCATTACCCGCGCTCACTATCGCGAGCAAGTATACCGCAGATGGGTGAGACTGTCAACCTGCCCACAAACAACTTGGTCCGTTTTAACAGTTGGGCGCCTTGTCTCCCGCCGCACACGTACCCTGTACAGATCCCGCCTACGGGAACACGTCTGGATACCCGTAGTGCAGCACCGTGAACACCCACTCCTGGAGCACAATCACCACCCAGGCCAGAATCAGCGTCCAGCGGATCCAGCCCACCGCCTGCCCCCCGCCCTTGGCGCTCCACGTCTTCCCATATCGTTCGGCTAGATCGCTGAGCCGTTGCGGAGCGGTTGCTTCCGACTCGAGCCACACTACCTTGTGTTCCTCATTCTCTTGGTAGTAGTCCAGATCGTCGATGTAGCGGTTCTTCCACATGCCCAGCTCGCTCTCGATCTCGCGCATGCGATACATCGTAATCCGGTCGTAGTTCGTCCAGCGGATCAGAATGCGGCTCCAGAACAACAGAATCGCAATCGACGCCACACCCACGATCGCGACCAGGCCCAGTTGCGACCAACTGTGCCCCTCCGCGCGGCCCAGCAGCGCAATGCCGGCCAGCGACAGCGCGATGAAAATGGAGGCCGTCTGCCAGACCTGCGTCTCCTTATGACTGCTGTACGCCTGACTCACCTCATACTCCTTCAACAGAATCTGCAGCTTCTGCTCCGTGAGTCCCGCGTCGATGCCAGATCCCCCGGCTGACGGCTCTGAGCTCTGCCCCTTGGGCGCCTCAGTCATGCTCCCTCCTCCCGATCATGCACTTGTCAGAACAAAGCTTAAAACTGGCGAAGTATACCCCGATTCTACCCCAAAACCCTTGACACGTCAACCAAACCCTGATATACTCTCATCAGATTTCCGAACAAATGTTCTATTTTCATCAGAAAACCGAAAGGAGCGCCGCCATGCCCAAAAATGTCACCGTCAGCGCCAAACTCACCCCCGAGCAGTTCACCGTCCTCCAGGCCCTGGCCGCCAGCGACAACCGGTCCCTGTCGGCCTTCATCCGTGACACCCTCGTCGACGCCCTCGACCTCGATGCCGAGTTCGAGCGCATGACCCGCGCCGTCGGCCGCCCGCCCACCGAGCCCGGCCCATGACCCAACCCGCAGCCGCACCCACCGACACCGCCCTCCGTCCCGCCCCACGCCTTCCACGCGTGTCTGATGTGCGATCCGCCTCGCGTGCAGCCTCACCATCGGCCCCAGCGCCTACTTGCCGGGGTCTGGGGGGAGCTTCCCCCCAGCTGCGGGGTGTGGGGGCCGCAGCCGGCCCCCACGTATTAGATTGGTCGCTGGGGCGTGGGGACCGCAGATCCCCACAACCACCCGCCGCCGACTGGCCCCGCGCCTTTGATCGCTGGCTCCACTCAAAATCCCCCAACACCCAACGCGCCTACCAGCGCGCCTGGGACGACCTCCTGGCCTTCAGCCACAAACACCCCGCCCACCTGCTCACCGCCGACCTCCAGGCCTGGGTCGACGACCTCGGCACCC
>JASFOV010000529.1:0-3621 GCA_050116355.1 Anaerolineae bacterium | reverse complement strand
TTCCGTAGCTGCTCCGCCCGCTTGGAGGCCAGCCAGTGACCGATATAGATCACAACGGCCAATTTCGCGATCTCGACCGGAGATACCGATTGTTGGAGCAGGAGCCTCTCCTGCAAGGCAGCCATGATGATCAGCACGATGACCGTCAGCGCCATCAGCGGCAGTGATATCTTCATCCAATGGCGGTAGTGCATCCGCATAGCGACGATCATGGCCACAGCCCCAATGCCCATAAAGATGAGCTGGCGTCTGAAGAAATGGGCTTCGTCGCCGTATAGCCGGTAGCCCAAGTCAAAGGTGGAGCTATAGACCACCATGAGTCCGATGGCGATCAGCGCGGCCACCGCACCCAGCAGGATCCAATCGGGCGATCCCATTTCCGCCTTCTTTTTTGCTCTGCTTGCCATTCTCTACTCCAATGCTCGAACCAGTTCTCGAAAGTGCTCCCCACGAGCCACGAAATCGGGGTAGGCATCAAAGCTAGTGCCCCCCGGTGCCAGAAGGACCACATCGCCCGGCACCGCCAAACCGGCGGCCATCTGAGTTGCACCTTCCAGCGTACCCGCGTGGTGAATGCGCGTCTGCGATGCAACGCTCTTCGTTTCGCGCATCACTCCCTCGATCAACGACGCCGCTTCGCCAAAGAGGATCAGATGCCGCACCCGCTTGTGGGTCAGTGCGGCCATCTCCTCCCATGGCAGGTCCTTATCGCGCCCGCCCGCTAGCAGGATGATGGGGTCATTGGGAAAGGCCTGCAGCGCGGCCACAGTCCGCTCTGGCGCCGTGGCGATGCTGTCGTTGTACCATCGCACTCCCTTTCGCTCCCGTACCATCTCAAGCCGGTGTTCCACGCCGGTGAACGAGACTGCGCTCTGGCGCAATGCCGCGGCGGGTGCGCCCGCCGCAGCCGCCAGGGTGCAGGCGGCCAGGGTGTTGGCCACGTTGTGGTCGCCCAACAGTCGCAAGTCGTCCTTGCCGCAAATGATCTCCTCCCGGCCTGCCCAGCGCAACACCAGCTTGCCCTTGTGCAGGCAAGCGCCTTCTTCCACCGGCTGTTCGCTACTGAACCAAATGACCCGCTGCCGGTCACGCGCTTGGAGGGCTCGGCCCAGCCGGCGCGTGATCGCGTTATCTGCGTTGAGCACGGCCAGGTCCCCCGCCTGCTGGTGGGCCAAAATCTGGGTTTTCGCTGCCACGTAAGCCGTCATGTGTCCGTGCCGGTCCAAATGATTGGGCGTAACATTGAGCAATGCTGCAATGTGCGGGCTCCAACCAAACGGGTCCAGGATCGAGCCCAACAGCCGGCCAAATCGATCTTGTGCCCAGTCTCCTGCTGCCGGTCCGAAAAAGTCCAGTTGAAAACTAGAGAGTTCCATAACGACCCTATCGGTAGCTGCCATCTGGTCTAGGTGCTCGAGCAGCGGCCGGCCGATGTTGCCTCCCATCCACGTCGTCAAGCCAGCAGCCCTGAGCATCTCGTTCACGAGCACGGTGGTCGTGCTCTTGCCACTGGAGCCACTGATGCCCATCACCGGAGCCGGACACAGGTACGTGAACAGCCGGGTCTCGCTGCACAGTGGCAGGCCACGTCGTCTCGCCTCTTCAAGGAGCGCGATATGCAAGGGCACACCTGGACTCACAAACACAACGTCGACTTTGTCCAACAGTGCGGTTGGATGCTCGCCGAGAGCCAAGGTGACCGGAAAGCCCTCCAATTCCGCAAGCTGGTCGGACAAAGCCTCGGCGGGCTTGATATCGGTGACGGTGACCCGCGCACCCCGCTCGGCCAGAAACCGGGCCAGGGCTGTTCCCTCTCGGGCCAGACCCACGATCAGGGCCGGCATGTCAAACTTGAGCGCTGTGCTGTGGCCCATGGCTCCCATCACAATAGTGCTAGCGCAATCCCCAGCATGGCTGCGAGCACGCTAATGATCCAGAACCTCTGAACAATGTGGGTTTCGCTCCAGCCCAACAGTTCAAAGTGTAGGTGCAATGGCGTCATCTTGAATACACGGTGGCCAATGCCGGTCAGATACCGGGTGAGTTTGAAGAATGATACCTGGATGACGACGGAGCCGGCTTCGCCCAGAAACAACAGGGCGATGATCGGCAACAACAACCACTGGTACGACATAAGCGCCACGACGGCCAGCGTGGCGCCCAGCGCCAGGGCGCCCATGCCACCCATGAACAAAGCGGCCGGGTGGCTATTGAACCACAGGAACGCGAACAGGGCGCCCACCATCGTAAAGGCGAAGGATAGCAACGGAAACTGACCCTGCAAGAAGGCGATAATCCCATAGCCGACAAACGCGACTACGGCGATCGATCCCGCCAACCCATCCAGTCCGTCGGTCAGATTGACAGCGTTGGCCATGAGTACGATAATGAAGGTGGCTATTGGGATGTACCAGATGCCAATATCCACGACCTCTGTGACAGTGGGCACGCCCACCTCGCGCAATCCCAAAAAGTAGTACAAGCCCACGGCGGTCGCCAGGGCCAGCGCGAACTGCAAGGGGAACATCACCCGTGCTTTCAGCCCTTCTCCGCCCCACCATCCTCGTACCTCGGAGAGATCGTCCACCGCCCCCAAGATACCGAACGCCACCAACGTCAGCAGTGGCAGCAGGATGCTCTTGCCGATCAGCGGGCTTCCTTCCTGGAAGTTGAAAAAGGCGAGGATCGCCTTTCCGGTCTCGAATCCGCTCAAAAAGTTGGCCAGATTCATCATCACTGTGATCAGCATCACCGGCACTAGGATCATCAAGCCGCCCATGGTCGGCGTCCCCATCTTGGTGTGGTGGCTTGTTGGCAGCTCAACCCGGATCTGCTTGCCAACCCGCCACTTGCGCAGTAGCCGGATCAGGGGAGGTCCCCAGACGACGGCGATGAAGAACGAGACGGTGCCCAGGGTCAGGGCAAAGGGCATAGGCGTTGAGGTCACAGCGTATCCCCTTCTTGTAGGGCGGCTACAATTTCTTCCATCTGCATTCCGCGCGATCCCTTGACCAGGATGATGTCTTGGCCGGGACCCGCTTCGAGCAGCGACTGCAGCAGGTCAATGGCCTGGTTGTTGGTTTCGACAATGTAGACCCGGGTGGCGTCCATGCCACTGTGGAGCGCCTCTTCTCCGATCATACGTCCCAGATCGCCGACGGTCACCAGAATGTCGGCGGTCTCCCGGGCGCGGCGTCCGACGAGTTGGTGGGCCTCTTGCTCGTAGGAGCCGAGTTCGTACATGTCGCCCAGGACGGCGATCTTGCGCTTGCCCGTCCCGCGATTGCCCACCTCGTCCAGCATATTCAGCGCCGCGACACACGAAGCTGGGCTAGAGTTGTATGTGTCGTCCAAGATGGTCGAGTTGGCCGGGCCGGGTACCGCCACCAGCCGGATCTGGGCGTCTTGGTCCTTCAGGCCCCGCATAATCTCGTCCCACTGCAGCCCTTCCACCAGGCCAACGGCTGCGGCGCGCAGAGCTGTGTGGACACTGTGGCGACCCAGCATCGGAACGCGGCCATGGATTGACTCTCGCCCGTAATGCAGGCGAAATCGAATTCCCTCCAGTCCCTCGCTCTCGATATCGCTTGCCCAAAGATCGGCACCCTGGTCGAGTCCGTA
>JASFOV010000528.1:0-3622 GCA_050116355.1 Anaerolineae bacterium | reverse complement strand
GTCCAGCAGGTACACCGCCTGCCCCGCCGCGGCCAGGTGCATGCTCGCCCCCATCCCGGCGATGCCCGCCCCCACCACCAACACCGCCGGCTGGTTCTCTGTGGCTGTGCTCATCCCCTGCCCCCTACCCCAGCGCCAGCCGCTTCAACAGCGGCCGTGGATCGACCAGATGCTTGCCCAACACGCTGCCCAGCGGCAGCCCATAGGCCAGCGCCATCAACTCGGTGAAATAGAAGATCGGCAGCGGCTCATAGTCCGGCTTGGCCGCCCGCGGCAGCGGCGGCCCGCCCCGGTACAGCTGCCGCCCGTCCACGTTGGCCATGCACATCGGGCAGGCCGTCGCCAGCGCTTCGGCCCCCGCCTCGCGCGCCGCCCGCGCCAGCTTGTCCACCAGGTGCACCACCACGTCGCTGCGGTTCAGCGTCAGGCTGCCCCCACAACAGTCCACCCCGTAGCTCCACGGCACCACCTCGGCGCCCATCAACTCCAGCACATAGTCCATCGACTGCGGGTGCTCCGGGTCGTCCCAGCGCTGGGTGTAGGCCGGCGGCCGGATCAGCAGGCAGCCGTAGTAGCTGACCACCTTCAGCCCCGCCAGCGGCTGCACCACCGGCTCCGCCAGCGCCGCCCGGCTCAGATCGTTGGCCACCACGTCCAGCAGGCTGCGCGGCCGCACCCGGCCCTCGTACGCAAAGTCCAGCACCGATTCCATCTGCGCCCGGAAGGCGGCATCCTGCTGCAACGCCCGGTCCGCCGCCGCCAGCCGCGAGTAGCAGGCGGCGCAGGGAATGGCCAGGTCCACCGCCGCCCCCGCGCCCACCATCTGCGCCCGCGCCAGGTTGCGCGCCGGCAGCGCCAGAAACAGGGTATGGTCCATGCTGTGCGCTGACGACGCCCCGCAGCAGTTCCAATCGTCGATCTCGACCATCTCCAGCCCCAGCGCCTGGCACACCAACTCAGTGCTGGCCCCAAACTCGACGCCGGTGGAGTGCAAGGTGCAGCCCGGGTAGAACGCGTACGCCCTCGCCATCGTCCCTACTCCTGCTCTTCGTCCAGCGCAAAGAGCCGCTTGACCTCGTCCAGCCCCTGGATGCGCTGCGGCAAGGGGTGGATCTTGCCCTTGAGCAACATCACCAGCCCCATGTCCAGGTTGTTCAGCAGGTTGTCGCCGCTGGTCAGCTTGTGCTGCAGGATCATGCTCAGCTCGTGCAGCCGCCCCCAGGTGCGGATGCTGGTCAGAAACGCCTCGTGTAGCTTGAACACCGACTTCTCGGCGGGCGCCACCCCCTCGGCCAGCGCCATCTGGCGCAGGGCATCGATGACCGCCCCAGCGTGGATCTCGTTGGGACAGCGGGTGCCGCACGTCTCGCAGCCGATGCACAGCCAGATGGCCGAGGACTGGAGCAGCGCCGTCTTCTGGCCCAACTGCACCAGCCGCAGGATCTGGGCCGGGGTATAGTCCATGGCGTACGCCGCGGGACAGCCCGCCGAACAGCGCAAACAGTAGTAGCAGCGCCGCACGTTCTGCCCGCTCAGCTCGCTCACTCGCTCCATAAACCCTAATTCAGGCTCCATTGCCATTCCTTCACAAAATCGTCTACAAGTACGCCTCTACCATGGAGAGAATTTGCCGGTTGGTCAAGTTACGCACCTGGCAGGCCTTGTTGGGACAGACCATCGTGCAGGCCCCGCATCCTTGACATAGAGCCGTATTGACCACTGCAATGTGTTGCCAATCATGCATGGCCCGTGCCTCGTAGGGGCAGGCCGGAATGCACAGGCCGCAACCAGAACACAACTCCGTATCAACGTAAGCGATGGTCGGTTCGGCCACCATCTGCCGTTGCGAGAACAAGCTCAACACCTTGGCTGCTGCCCCACTGGCCTGAGCTACCGTTTCGGGGATATCTTTGGGGAACTGGGCCGCACCAGCCAGAAACACGCCCGCGGTAAGGCTCTCCACCGGACGCAGCTTGGGGTGCGCTTCACTGAAGAACCCCTGCTCGTCAGTGCTGATCCGCAACAGCTGCCCTAGCTCTTGTGAATCAGCCCGGGGCACAGTGGCTGTGGCCAGGACCACAAGATCGGCCTCCACCTCCACAGGCAAACTAGTGAGGGTGTCGACCCCCCACACGGTCACCCGCCCATTTTCCCCCGGGTCGCCGGCTGAGAATTCCTGAAAGACCTTGGAGGCTTTGCCCCGCACATAGAGGACATCGTGCTGTTCCATCGCCTGCTGGACAAACTCCTCGTAGCTCTTGCCTTGGCTGCGGATATCAATGTAAAATACGGTCGCCTGCCCATCGGGCACCCTCTGCTTGTAAAGCATAGACTGCTTGGCCACGTACATGCAGCATACCTTGGAGCAGTAGGGCATGTGCAGTTCCGGATCGCGCGAGCCTGCGCACTGGATCCATACAACCTCTTTCGGCACCCGTCCGTCCGATGGACGCTGGATCTGACCTTGGGTAGGACCATCCGGCCGCAGCATCTCCTCAAACTGCAAGCCATCGATCACATCTGGGTAGCGTCCGCCGCCATACTCGCCCAAGCGCTCCTGCGCGTACAGATCGTACCCTGTCGCGACAATGATAGCACCGATGTCAAAGGTGTAGGGTACTGCTTCCTCAGCTCGCTGTTCAACCTTGATCACAAAGTTGCCGACGTAGCCACCCACCTCCGTCAAGTGGGCCCTGGTGAGTACTTGGATATTGGGGTGGTTCATGACCGCATCGATTTTTCTCTCGATGAGGTCAGGGGCTGTATCAAAGTTAACGTACAGGCCGGACAACTGGGCCATCCGTCCACCCAGTCGCTCCTCTCGCTCGACCAGGACCACTGGATAGTCCGCATCGGCCAGGTCCAGAGCGGCCTGCATACCAGCAATGCCGCCGCCAACCACCAGGGCGCGCTTGACCAGCGGCAGGTAGAATGGGGTGAGCGATTGATTGTAGTGCACCTTGGCCACAATGGTGCGGATTGTCTCGATCGCCTTGTTGGTGGCCGCTTCCCCCTGCTTCTGGTGTACCCAAGACGACTGTTCGCGGATGTTAGCGATCTCCGTCTGGTACGGATTGACGCCTGCGGCCCCGGCCGTCTGGCGAAAGGTCGACTCGTGCATCGCGGGCGAGCAAGCGGCCACCACGACCGCGTCCAAAGCGTCTTGCTCGATGTGGTCGCGGATGAGCTGTTGCCCCGGATCGCTGCACATGTACTGATAGTCCACGGCATAGACCACCTCAGGGTACTTGGCGATCTCCTCGACTACCCGCTCCACGTCCACCGTGCCAGCAATATTGGTGCCGCAATGGCACACAAAAACACCAATGCGTTTCATTCGCTTACCTTGCAACTTCTAGTTTCGTCCGGCGTTTCAATCCGGTCCACCAGCCACAGTACTAGACCCAACGACAGCAACAGGGCCGGAATCGGCAATACCAGGGCCAAGAACACGACCTGGGCCGTGGTCCCCAACAGCTGCCCCACTTCCGTCAACAAGTGAGCGATGATGCCACCCTTGCCCACCGGCAGATTCAAGAAGGTGAGCGGCGCCAAAAAGACTGCCGCCAGGGCCATCCCTGCTTCCACCGCCAACAACAACCACAGGATTCGTCTTCGAAGC